>NZ_JANLOG010000037.1:0-39763 GCF_025466205.1 Pseudomonas sp. 13B_3.2_Bac1 | reverse complement strand
TCCCACAGGGGATTGCGTGCATCCCTGACTTTATTTCAGGCATGAAAAAGCCCGCAGCGACGGCGGGCTTTTTCAGCAAGCAAGCGGCACGCCTCAGATAGGGCGGCTGCCGTACTTGTTGTCCGGCTTCTTGGGCGGATCGGCGACCACATTGGCCTCCACTTCCTGCACCTTGCCGCCGCGCGCAAGGAATTCTTCCATGGCCTTGGCCAGGGCGTCGCGCTCCTTGTTCTTGGCTTCGATGCTCGGCAATTCGTCGATCGACACCGCAGCCTTGGCTTTGCCTTTGGCAGCCGGGGCCGGCGTATCGTCACCGCCATCGTCGTCAGCAACGTCTTCCGCTGCTGCTTCCAGGCCTTCCTCGGCCTCGTCTTCGTCGCCTACTTCGAGGTCGTCGTTTTCCAGATCATCGTCGCTCATGTTCTACCTCATGACTTGCGAAAAGCAGATTAGTTATAGACCAGCTTTGGCGACTGTCGAAAGTCGCCGTAAAAAAATCGGTAACCGCTGGTGACCAACGGTTTACGCCCCTTCACCGTGCAGGGTGGCGAGGACTTTACGGGCACCGCCATGATCACGGTGCTCGCCCAGATAAACGCCTTGCCAGGTGCCCAGAGCCAGTCGCCCTGCCGAAACCGGCAGACTGATCTGGCAGCCAAGTACGCTGGCCTTGAAGTGCGCCGGGAGGTCGTCCAGGCCTTCGTCGTTATGCTCATAGCCGTCTGTTCCTTGTGGGATCAGACGATTGAAAAATCGTTCGAAGTCGCGACGGACCGCCGGATCGGCGTTCTCGTTGATGGTCAACGACGCCGAGGTATGCTGCAGCCACAAATGCAACAGACCGACCCGGCACGCCTTGAGTTCAGGCAGGCCGGCGAGTAACTCGTCCGTTACCAGATGAAAGCCCCGGGGCCGTGCCCGCAGGGTTATCAGAGTCTGTTGCCACATACAGTTCTCCGCACGTTCGGGGCGCATTCTAGCGCGCTCTGGGAAAAAACAAAGGCCCTAATATTCCTGCAATGATGTAAGCCATTGGCCGCAGAAAAACGCTTGTCGTAAACACGACCAAAGCCGTACGAAAAATCCTTTCAGCCACTACCTGAATGACAAATTCCAGACAAAAAAATGCCCGGCAAGCCGGGCAAGTTTTTTCGATGCGCGTACTTACAGGTTGTAGCCGCGTTCGTTGTGTTGTGCCAGGTCCAGACCCACTGCCTCTTCTTCCTCGGTGGCACGCAGGCCCATGACCACGTCCAGTACCTTGAGGATGATGAAGGTGACGATCGCGGTGTAGATCACCGTGAAGCCGACGCCTTTGCACTGAATCCACACTTGCGAAGCGATGTCGGTCACGGTGCCGAAGCCACCCAGCGCCGGCGCGGCGAACACGCCGGTGAGAATCGCGCCGAGGATACCGCCGATACCGTGCACGCCGAAGGCATCCAGGGAGTCGTCGTAACCGAGTTTGCGTTTCAGCGTGGTCGCGCAGAAGAAGCACACCACACCGGCCGCCAGACCGATGATCAGCGAGCCCATCGGGCCCACGGTACCGGCTGCCGGCGTGATTGCCACCAGGCCTGCAACCACACCCGAGGCAATGCCCAGTGCGCTAGGTTTGCCGTGGGTGATCCACTCGGCGAACATCCAGCCCAATGCTGCAGCAGCGGTAGCGATCTGAGTCACCAGCATCGCCATGCCGGCAGTGCCGTTGGCGGCCGCGGCGGAACCGGCGTTGAAGCCGAACCAGCCGACCCACAGCATCGCCGCGCCCATCAGGGTGTAACCAAGGTTGTGCGGTGCCATCGGGGTAGTCGGGAAGCCTTTGCGCTTGCCCAGCACCAGGCACGCCACCAGACCGGCGATACCGGCGTTGATGTGAACCACGGTACCACCGGCGAAATCGAGCACGCCCCAATCGCCCAGCAGCGAACCCGGACCGCTCCAGACCATGTGCGCGATCGGCGCATACACCAGAGTGAACCAGACGCCCATGAACACCAGCATCGCGGAGAACTTCATGCGCTCGGCGAAGGCACCGACGATCAGCGCCGGGGTGATGATGGCGAAGGTCATTTGATAAGTGACGAACACCGCTTCAGGGAACAGTGCTGCCGGGCCGGTAATGCTGGCAGGCGTGATGCCCGCGAGGAAGGCCTTGGCAAAGCTGCCGACGAAGGAGTTCAGGTTGACGACGTTGGCTTCCATCCCGGTGGTGTCGAACGCCATGCTGTAGCCATAAAGGAACCACAGGATGGTGACCAGGCCGGTAATGGCGAAGCACTGCATCATCACCGAAAGAATGTTTTTCGACCGCACCATGCCGCCGTAGAACAGCGCGAGGCCGGGAATGGTCATGAACAGCACGAGGGCTGTGGAGGTCAGCATCCAGGCGGTGTCGCCGGAATTGAGGACTGGAGGCGCCACCGGATCTGCCGCCATAGCCAGGCCGGGCATTACGATGGACAACAGGGCGCCTAGCCCTGCGAATTTACGCAGAGTCATATTGTTTTCTCCTGGGGCGTTGGGTTTGTGGCGGCGTTTAGATCGCGTCGGTATCGGTTTCGCCGGTACGGATGCGGATCGCCTGTTCCAGATTGACCACGAAGATCTTGCCGTCACCGATCTTGCCGGTGTTGGCAGCCTTGGTGATCGCCTCGATCACCCGATCCAGATCCTTGTCGTCGATGGCAACGTCGATTTTCACCTTGGGCAGAAAATCGACCACATACTCCGCGCCGCGATACAGCTCGGTGTGACCCTTCTGCCGGCCGAAGCCTTTGACTTCAGTGACGGTAATGCCCTGCACGCCGATTTCGGACAGCGACTCGCGCACGTCGTCCAACTTGAACGGCTTGATGATGGCAGTGACTAGCTTCATGAAACTCTCTCCCGAATTGGTGGACTTGCCCCAGGAAAACAAACCCGACTCAAGTCTAAGCGCAGTGCCTGGCTTTGTAACGCATCGTCGGCCTTACCTGCCCGACTGACGCCAGCTAACCGCTGCCGGCGAAACTCCCCGTCCCGCCTGCCGCACTGCATTCGTCACAGCGACTGCATCAGTGCATGGGTCACTACCGACTAAGCAGAAAGCTTGCCATCTCGCCAAATTCCCCTGATTTCAATCCCTTGGCCGCAGCCGCAGGCGCTCGCGCACAAAACCCGCGATGGATACGCACAACAACGGTGCGCTGCCGTCCGTCCGCTTGCGCGAAAAGCGTGCATCCATGCCTGCGCAAATGACTATAGACACTGCGTGATACACTGCCCGCCATTGTTTACAGGACATCCACCATGCTCGCGCCCAAAGACTTCCTCGACGCCCTGAGCGGCACTGCCTCCCGCCTGTTCAGCGGTGACACCCCGCTGCCGAAAGCCGAAATCGAAAGCCAGTTCAAGATGCTGTTGCAAAGTGCATTCAGCAAACTGGATCTGGTGAGCCGGGAAGAGTTTGACAGTCAGATGGTCGTACTGGCCCGTACCCGCGCTCGCCTCGAGAGCCTCGAAGCGAAAGTTGCCGAGATGGAAGCGAAGCTGACGCCGCCTGCGGAATAACAATCCCGAGTAGAAATGCCTTCAAGTTTGCGAAGAGAAGTTAAACCGCTCCTGCCAAAGCAGGAGCGGTTTCCGTCAGATCAATCCTTACAACGAATTATTCCAACGGTCTCGCAGAAACTCGTACAGGCGAAAAGCCCATAACGCGATTCTGACGAGGCGCCACATATGTTTAAGAAACTTAGACATATTTTGGCCCTCCTTGCGTGGGGCCAAACCTCCGATGCACTTTCCGGCGTACGAACACCTTCGGGACTACACGTGAGTGTGTCCGCCAAGGCGGCCGGGTGTGAGTCCCCCAAAAAAAGCACCGGCACGGGTCTCACACCGCGTCGAGGAACATGAAGTCTTTGCGCTCCCGGCCACACTTCGCGAATACTCCATGAGTGGGCATCGTCATTGCGGATTTTATGAGCGCCCTTAGAAAAGCGATTTAAACAACTTGTATCAAGTCGTTAGGCAAGTGCTGACAACATTACCGTTGCGCCCGTTCAAGCCCTTTTGATACTTGCGCCAATGAGCAAACATGCATAACCTGATTTCACGTGAGTGTGTCCGCAAAGGATACGCAGGCCTTGGCCTCACCGAAGCCTGCAAACTGAAAACCGTCTCCTCAAGGCGGTTTTTTTTCGCCTCGAGATTGGTTGACCACTTTCCCGCAACATCCAGTGAAAGTTCGCCCCCGCCTGATCGCCCTTCCCCAACTACCCTTCAAAAACCCGCAGGAAGCGGTCCCCGATTCAGCTCAAGGAACGACCATGTCCCTCTCCATCGTCCACAGTCGCGCCCAGATTGGCGTCGATGCCCCCGCCGTCACCGTCGAAGTCCATCTCGCTAACGGTCTGCCCTCGCTGACCATGGTCGGCCTGCCGGAAGCGGCGGTGAAGGAGAGCAAGGACCGGGTGCGCAGCGCGATCATCAATTCCGGGCTGCAGTTTCCGGCGCGGCGGATCACCTTGAATCTGGCGCCGGCGGATTTGCCCAAGGATGGCGGACGGTTTGATCTGGCGATTGCCTTGGGGATTCTATCGGCGAGTGTGCAGGTGCCGTGTCTGACACTCGATGATGTGGAATGCCTCGGTGAGCTGGCGTTGTCCGGCGCGGTAAGGCCGGTGCGCGGGGTGTTGCCGGCGGCACTGGCGGCGCGCAAGGCCGGGCGGGCACTGGTGGTACCGCGGGCGAATGCCGAGGAGGCGTGCCTGGCTTCGGGCCTGAAGGTGTTTGCGGTGGACCATCTGCTGGAGGCGGTGGCGCATTTCAATGGGCACACGCCAGTCGAGCCTTATGTATCGGACGGGCTGATCCATGCCGCCAAACCTTATCCCGACCTCAATGAAGTGCAAGGTCAGATGGCCGCGAAACGGGCGCTGCTGATTGCGGCGGCGGGCGCGCACAACCTGTTGTTCAGCGGGCCACCGGGGACGGGCAAGACCTTGCTGGCGAGTCGCTTGCCGGGGCTGCTGCCGCCACTATCCGAATGCGAAGCCCTGGAAGTGGCAGCGATTCAATCGGTCGCCAGCGGCGTGCCGCTGACCCATTGGCCGCAGCGACCGTTTCGCCAGCCGCACCACTCGGCATCCGGTCCGGCGCTGGTCGGTGGCAGCTCCAAACCGCAACCCGGCGAGATCACCCTCGCACATCACGGTGTGCTGTTTCTCGATGAATTGCCGGAGTTTGATCGCAAGGTGCTGGAGGTGCTGCGCGAGCCGATGGAGTCCGGACATATCGTGATCGCCCGAGCCAAGGATCGCGTGCGCTTTCCGGCGCGATTTCAGTTAGTGGCGGCCATGAATCCGTGTCCCTGTGGATATCTTGGCGAGCCGAGTGGCAAGTGTTCGTGCACGCCGGACATGGTTCAGCGCTACCGCAACAAGCTGTCGGGGCCATTACTGGATCGGATCGACTTGCACCTGACGGTGGCGCGGGAGGCGACAGCGTTGAATCCTACGGTGAAGCCGGGCGAAGACAGTGCCACTGCCGCGGAACGTGTCGCCGAGGCGCGGGAACGGCAGCTGAAACGCCAGTCCTGCGCCAATGCCTTTCTTGATCTGCCGGGGCTGAAACGCCACTGCAGGTTATCCACAGCCGATGAGACCTGGCTGGAATCGGCCTGCGAACGGTTGATCTTGTCACTGCGCTCGGCACATCGGTTGCTCAAAGTCGCCAGAACCCTGGCCGACCTTGAGCAAGTCGATGCAATCCGCCGTGAGCATCTGGCCGAGGCGCTGCAGTATCGGCCGGCGACGCCTTAATGCTCGGTCAGATCAACCAGCGGCGTCTGCCGCACTTCGGTTTCACGCCCGGCCTGAATTTCGGTCACGTGCTTCAACGCATTATCCACAGCGCCTTTGTCCGCCAGCAGGCTGTAGCTGATCTGGAACTGTTGACTGGCCTTTGGCGCAATGGTCGGCACCAGATTCAACGGACGCTGATAGCGGCGGTTGTAGGAAAAACTGGTACCCGGCTCAAGGCCCGTTACATAGCCCTGCCCTTGAGTGTCGGTGTTTTTCCACAGGGAAAATACCGGCAGTTGCTGCGTATTGAAGCCAACAGAGACACCGAGGCTGCCAGCCTTGTTATGCAACACAGCCAGGGTTTCGCCCTTAGCGTCCGCATAAGGCACGACGTTGTAGACGGTTTCGTCGTAATCCCTGGTCGGCCCGCGATACGTCTGCCAATCCGCCAACTCGGCCTTGGCCTTGTCGTTGAAGGGCGAGACCTGCTTCACCGGCGCCGCGAACCGGGCGCCCTGTTCAAGGAACGGCGTACTGAAGTTGCTGTGATACAGCGCCTGGTATTCCTTCGGATAATCGCCGTTGTTGGTCAGCGTATCGTTGAGGGCGAAACGCACGCTACCGGGCTCGGTGACCAGTTCGGTGACGACCGAGAAGTCGACTTTCTTGAACGCCTGCTCTTTCAGTTCGCCGCGCAGACTGATGGCGTAGGGTGGTTTTTCGTCAATGTGCAGGGTGACGCTGCTGGCCGGGATGTTGGCGGCGCGCCCGTGCAGAGTCAGCAACTCACCATTGTCCATGCCGGGATGGCCGACCCATTCATAACCGCAGCGGGCCACCAGCTCGTTGAAGCCTTCCAGCCAACCCAGGCCACCGCGTCCGTTGAGTTCGATGAAAGCCGGGTTGACCACTTCCTTGACCGGCGAATCCCAGCCCATGCGCACACTACCAACAGAGGCTTGCAGGACATTCATGCCACGGGTCGGTACCACCGAGAGTTTCATCGTGCCGTTATCGATATCGACGATGCTGACACCTTCCTGTCGCCCGCCGTGCAAGGTGCGCAGACTCACGGAGAAAGGCTTGTCGGTTTTCACCCCGAGCTGCTCACTGGTGATGCTCCAGTTTTGCGCGGGTTTGTTGGTGTCGAGAAGTACGTAATCCCAAGCCATGGCATGGGAAGCAGCGGACAGTGCGCCGAGGGCGACGGAAAGTTTGAGCGGGGTCATGGCAGCAGCCTTTATTGGAGTTGTGCCATTTTTATAGCGCTGCGGAAACGTTTCAGCAAGAAAAGATGAGAGACATATAGGGTGATTTGCCATGGAACGGCGGCGTTACATTCGCGAGCAGGCTCGCTCCCACAGAGTATTCGGGTGCTCAAACGATTTATGAGCTACCCCGAAAACTGTGGGAGCGAGCCTGCTCGCGAAAGCTATATCAAGGCTGTATCAACGGAAGCGATCAACCTCGGAACGCAAATCCGCCGCCAGCTTCTCCAGCTCTTTGGCGGTGACCGCAAGGTTGGAAACCACTTCACGCTGCTCGCTGTTGGCCAGCGCAATGCTCTGCAGATTGCTGCTCAGCAAAGTAGCCGTGCTGCTCTGCTCCTGCGTCGCCGTGGTAATCGCCGCGAACTGCTGGCCGGCAGAACGGCTCTGTTCATCAATCCGCGCCAGCGCCGATGCCACATTGGCGTTGCGCGACAGGCCTTCCTGCATCAACAGGTTGCCCTGCTCCATGGTGCTGATGGCGTTGCCGGTTTCCTGCTGGATGCTGTGAATCATCCCGGAAATTTCGTCAGTCGCCTGACGGGTGCGCGACGCCAGGTTGCGCACCTCATCGGCCACCACGGCAAAGCCACGGCCCTGTTCACCGGCACGCGCAGCTTCGATGGCCGCGTTGAGCGCCAGCAGGTTGGTCTGTTCGGCAATCGAGGTGATGACGCTGACGATGCCGCCGATTTCCTGGGAGCGCTGACCGAGGGTGTTGATCACAGTGGCCGTGGTGTTCAGCGCGCCGGCAATTTGCTCCAGCGAGGACGACGCCTCTTGCATCGAGGTGCGACCGATCTGGGTCTGCTGGGCATTTTCCTGAGCCAGACGCTGGGTGTTGCCCATGTTGTCGGCGATGTTCAACGAGGTAGCGCTGAACTCTTCCACCGCGCCGGCCATGCTGGTGATTTCCCCAGACTGCTGCTCCATGCCCTCGTACGCACCGCCGGACAAACCGGACAACGCCTGGGCCCGGCTGTTGACCTCTTCCGAGGAGCGGCGGATGTGCTCGACCATGGTCGACAGCGCCTGGCTCATCTGGTTGAACGCACGGGACAACTGGCCGATCTCGTCGTTGCTCGACACATTCAGGCGCACGCTCAGATCACCGGCGCCCAGCGCTTCGGCCTGACGCACCAGATCGCCCAGCGGCTGCAGTTTGCTGCGCAGCAGCCACATCGCCGCGCCCACCGCGATCAGCATCGCCAGCAGACTGCCGATGGCCAGTTGGGTACCGACACTCCAGGTCACCGCGCGAATCTCGGACTTCGGCATGCTCGCCACCACCGACCACGGGCCGCCCTCGAACGGCACGGCAATGCTGTAGAAATCTTCGCCGCTGTCGCTCCAGAACTGGCCCTTGCCCGGGGTCTTGGCCAGGCCGTTGATCACCGGCACCGCTTGATCCAGCGCCTGCACCCCCGCCGGCGCCACCAGCCATTTGTTTTGCTCATCCAGCAACGCCAGCGAACCGTTCTGACCGATACGGAAGCGCTTGAGATTGGCGAACTGGGCGTTCTGCGCATCGGTGTAGTCGAAACCGACGAACAACACCGCAATCACCTTGCCGCTGCCATCGCGAACCGGCGTGTACTGAGTCATGTAGGAGCGATCGAACAGCAAGGCGCGACCGACGTAACCCTGCCCCGCCATCAACTTCGCGTAGGCCGGATGCGCGTGATCGAGCAAGGTGCCGATAGCGCGGGTGCCGTCCTGTTTGGTCAGGGAGGTGCTGACCCGCACGAAGTCTTCGCCGCTGCGCACGAACAGCGTGGCGACGCCAGCGGTCATCTGCTTGAACTCGTCAACTTCCTTGAAGTTGTTGTTCAACACTTCGCTGCCCAGGTGCAGGCCCGGGGTTTGAGTGCCTGCAACCGTCACCGGCTCATCCGGGTGAATGCTCAGGCCCGCGCTGAAGCGCTTCTCGAACAGCCCGCTCAGGCGCTGGGTGCTTTCGCGCAGCGTGCCGTGGAAGGTGCTCAGTTGGTCGGCCAACAGCCGCGCCTCACTGGCGAGGTGCTCTTCACGGATGGCGAGGTTGGCGGTATCCAGCGAACGCAGGGCAAACACCGTACTGCCGCTGATGACAATCGCCAGTATCACAGCGAGCGCAAGGCCCAGCTGCGAGGCGATCCGGGCGCGAGGTTGAGACATGGACAGCTCCTGGCCGAGCCACCGGATCCTCCTTGATCGCAGCACTTGCTCGGAAAATTCTAATAATGGGGGTGAAATCGTGGCGACCGGCACGACGGTTCCACATGCTCATTCTCGGCGGTGAAACCGAATACTTGAGTAAATAGCGGGGTTATGGCGCAAGGCCGGCATTGTGCGGGCTCGAACGTTTCAGCTCAAGCGCTTGACCAGCGGCAACGCCATGGCGCGCACTTCGCCTTGCAGGAAGTCGCTGAGGCGGCGCAAACGTTCACCTCCCGGGCGGGTTTTCGGCCACACCAGGTAATAATTCAGTCCGCTGGCGACCGCAGTCGGCCATGGCAGGCTCAGTCTTCCTTGCGCCACATCTTCGGCGACCATCAGCAAATCGCCCATCGACACCCCGTAGCCTCGGGCTGCGGCGATCATCCCCAGCTCGAGGGTATCGAACACCTGTCCGCCCTTGAGCGAGACCTGATCGGACAGGCCCATGTGCTCCAGCCAACTGCGCCAGTCGCGCCGATCCGGAGTCGGGTGCAACAGTTCAGTGGACGCCAGACGCGCAACATCCCACGGCTGGTCGTTCAGCAGATTGGGCGCGCCCACCGGTATCAGCTCTTCCGGGAATAGCAGGCTGGCTTCCCAGTCGGGCGGGAAATGCCCATCACTGAGCAGCACAGCGCAGTCGAACGGCTCGTTGTTGAAGTCCACCGAATCCACGTCCATCCAGGCGCTGGTCAGTTGCACCTCGTTACCCGGTTGCAGATGGCGGAAGCGGCTGAGGCGCGCCAGCAGCCAGCGCATGGTCAGGGTAGACGGCGCTTTCATGCGCAGGATGTCGTCTTCGGCGCGCAAGGTGTTGCAGGCGCGCTCAAGGGCCGCGAAGCCGTCGCGGATTCCGGGCAACAGCATCCGCGCCGATTCCGTCAGTTGCAGGTTGCGCCCGCTGCGATGAAACAGCTTGCAGGCGAAATGCTCTTCCAGTGTCTTGATGTGCCGGCTGACTGCACTCTGGGTGATCGACAACTCCTCGGCCGCGCGGGTGAACGAGCTGTGCCGCGCCGCCGCTTCGAATGCGCGCAGGGCATACAACGGAGGAAGACGACGGGACATTCGCAGAGCTCCTATAGCGGGTTACGGCCAACCCGGCAGAATCTTCTCATGATGAGTTTTAATCATGCTAACCATCCTTTTTATCCCTTTGTGCAAACCCTGCCAAGCGCCGAGAATCGTCGGCTCTCTGTTCCCTCTTTGAATGAGTGGTGATGACCATGCAGCATCCCGTGCGTACCGAACTCTGGGCCATCCTGCGGCTGGCCGGGCCGCTGATTGCCTCGCAGTTGGCGCACATGCTGATGGTGCTGACCGACACCTTGATGATGGCGCGCCTCAGTCCCGAAGCCCTGGCCGGGGGCGGACTGGGGGCGGCGAGTTATTCGTTCGTGTCGATCTTCTGCATCGGTGTGATTGCAGCGGTCGGCACCCTGGTGGCGATCCGTAAGGGCGCGGGCGACATCATCGGCGCGGCCCGCCTGACCCAGGCCGGGTTGTGGCTGGCATGGCTGATGGCGCTCGGCGCCGCACTGCTGCTGTGGAACCTGAAACCGGTGTTGCTGCTGTTCGGCCAGACCGAAACCAACGTCCATGCCGCCGGGCAATTCCTCATTGCCCTGCCCTTCGCCCTGCCCGGCTACCTGAGCTTCATGGCCCTGCGCGGCTTCACCAGTGCGATTGGCCGGGCGACCCCGGTGATGGTCATCAGCCTCGGCGGCACCGTCGCCAACTTCCTGCTCAATTACGCACTGATCACCGGGATGTTCGGCCTGCCGAAACTGGGGCTGACCGGCATCGGTCTGGTCACGGCAATCGTGGCCAACTGCATGGCGCTGGCGCTCGCGTGGCACATTCGCCGGCATCCGGCCTACGACGCCTACCCGTTGCGCGCCGGTCTGTCGCGACCCAATCGTCAATATCTGCAAGAGCTTTGGCGTCTCGGCCTGCCGATTGGCGGCACCTATGCCGTGGAAGTCGGCTTGTTCGCCTTCGCCGCGCTGTGCATGGGCACCATGGGCAGCACGCAACTGGGCGCCCATCAAATCGCCCTGCAGATCGTTTCGGTGGCGTTCATGGTGCCGGCGGGGATGTCCTACGCGATCACCATGCGCGTCGGCCAGCACTACGGCGCCGGACAACTGAGCGATGCGCGGATATCCGGGCGGGTCGGCATCGTTTTCGGTGCGGTGGTGATGCTGGGTTTTGCCATGGTGTTCTGGCTGCTGCCGAATCAACTGGTCGGGTTGTTCCTCGATCACAACAATCCGGCGTTTGCCGAGGTGATTCGCCTGGCGGTGAGTCTGTTGGCGGTGGCGGCGTGGTTCGAGCTGTTCGACGGCACGCAGACGATTGCCATGGGCTGTATCCGCGGGCTCAAGGACGCGAAAACCACGTTCCTGGTCGGGCTCGGTTGCTATTGGCTGATTGGCGCACCGGCCGCGTGGTGGATGGCGTTCCACCTGAACTGGGGGCCGACGGGCGTGTGGTGGGGTCTGGCGCTGGGCCTGGCCTGCGCGGCAGTGAGCCTGACCCTGGCGTTTGAATGGAAGATGAAGCGGATGATTCGGTTGGAGCCTGCATCAGCAGATCAGTACACAATCGCTCAGGCAGACTGAGACTCCCTTGTGGGAGCGGGCTTGCTCGCGAAAGCGCTGGGTCAGACAGCACATGCCTGGACTGACACGGCGCCTTCGCGAGCAAGCCCGCTCCCACAGGGGTCATGCATTCACCCGGAAATGGTGTTCAGCTCACAAATTCCAGTGATGACTGCTGGCTGGCCCCAAACGTCAGGTACTCAACCAACTCCGCCAATGGCAACGGCCGGCTGATCAGATAACCCTGCACCTGATCACAGCCAAACCCGCGCAGCAGATCCAGCTGCTCCGGCGTCTCCACCCCCTCGGCCACCACTTCCAGATGCAGGTTGTGCGCGAGGTTGATCATCGCATGCACCAGTTTGCGGTTCTCTTCGCGTTGCTCCATACCGCCGACAAAGCTTTTGTCGATCTTCAGCAGCGTGATCGGCAGGCTGTTGAGGTGCACGAACGAGGAGAACCCGGTGCCGAAGTCATCCAGCGAGAAACGCACGCCGAGGCGGCCGAGGGCGTCCATGGTCTGCTTGACCAGATCGCTGCGGCGCATCACGGCGGTTTCGGTGAGTTCAAATTCGAGCCATTGCGCCTCGACCCCGCGCTCGGCAATCAGCCGGCTGAGCGTCGGCAGCAACTGGCTGTCCTGAAACTGGCGAAACGACAGGTTGATCGCCATATGCAGCGCCGGCAGCCCGCGCTCGCGCAGTGCCTGCATGTCGCGCAACGCGCGGGAAATCACCCAGTAGCCCAACGGCACGATCAAACCACTCTGCTCGGCCAGCGGCACGAATTCGCTCGGTGGCAACAAACCGCGCTCGCCATGACGCCAGCGCACCAAGGCTTCGAGGCCGACGATCTGCCCGTCTGCAAGATTCAGTCGCGGCTGGTAATGCAGCTCCAGCTCATCGCGACGCAACGCCCGGCGCAGCTCGCTTTCGAGATCGGCCATGCTCCGGGCGTTGCGGTTGATGCGTTCGTTGAAGATATGGAAGGTGCAGCCCTGCGTGCTCTTGGCCTGCTGCATGGCGATGTGCGCGTGCCACATCAGCGGATCGGCGCCACCTTGTGCGCGGGCATGGGCGATACCGAGACTGGAACCGATCAACAGGCTTTCGCCGTCGACCCAATAGGGTTCGGACAAGGCTTCTGTGATGCGCTCGGCCATCCACTCGGCGCGTTGCGGCGCACGGCGGGTATCGATCAGCAGGGCAAATTCGTCGCTGCCCAGGCGCGCCAGTTGATCACCGGCCTCCAGCTGACTTTTCAGCCGGGCGACGACTTGCAGGATCAGCCGGTCGCCGGCCTGATGCCCGAGGGCGTCGTTGGCATGACGAAAGTTGTCGAGATCGAGATGTCCGAGGGCCAGACCGCGCCCGTCGTTTTCTGCCAGCCGCGCGGTGAGCAGGGTCTGAAAGCCCTGGCGGTTGGCGATGCCGGTCAGAGGATCCTGTTCAGCGAGGCGTTGCAGAGTGTTTTCGAGAACGCCGCGCTCACGCACATGACGCAGGCAACGGCGCAGCATGCCGGCATCGAGGGCGTCGAACACCAGCCAGTCGCTGACGCCAACGGGCGCGGTGGCCGGTTCGTGTTCCAGCAGCAACACGGTCGGCAGGCTGCAACGGCCCGGGGCCGGCTGCAACGCGGGAACGGTCAACAACACCGCATGACGGTTGTCTTCGAACAGACTGCTGACCGACTCCCAGCTCGGCGCGCTGATCAGCACCGCCGCGCTCCCCATCGGAGCCAGACACTCGCGCAATAACGCTGTCCACGCTGGCTCTTCGGCCAGTAGCAGCAAACGCAAGGGTTCGACAGGCGTAGACAAGCTAGCTCCCTAGACTCTGCAATGATGTGGGCGGGGCATTATGCCGTTGCGATGATCAATGACCAAATGACAACGGTTATCAAACCGTTATTTTGTGTCATGAATGAGTACATTAGCCGCAAAATCACCGCGCATCCTGCGTGAAAGTAACAAAACCGGCAAATTTGAATCGCGTGGTGCGTCACAAGTCGGACAGAGCAGCACAAATCGCTGAGCCTGTTAAAATGCCGGCCCATTTCGTCAACGACTCCCGAATTTTCGTATGTCCCGACTCAATCCCCGGCAGCAAGAAGCCGTGAACTACGTCGGCGGCCCACTATTGGTGCTCGCCGGCGCTGGCTCCGGCAAGACCAGCGTGATCACCCGCAAGATCGCGCACCTGATCCAGAACTGCGGCATCCGCGCCCAGTACATCGTCGCCATGACCTTTACCAACAAGGCCGCGCGCGAGATGAAGGAGCGGGTCGGCACCCTGCTGCGTGCCGGCGAAGGTCGCGGCCTGACGGTCTGCACCTTCCACAACCTGGGCCTGAACATCATCCGCAAGGAGCATGCGCGGCTGGGCTACAAACCCGGTTTCTCGATCTTCGACGAGACCGACGTCAAAGCCCTGATGACCGACATCATGCAGAAGGAATACGCAGGCGACGACGGCGTCGACGAGATCAAGAACATGATCGGCGCCTGGAAAAACGACCTGATCCTGCCGGCCCAGGCGCTGGAAAACGCGCGCAATCCGAAAGAACAGACTGCCGCCATCGTCTACACCCACTATCAGCGCACGCTCAAGGCGTTCAACGCGGTGGACTTCGACGACCTGATCCTGCTGCCGGTGAAACTCTTCGAAGAGCACGCCGACATCCTCGAAAAGTGGCAGAACAAGGTGCGTTACCTGCTGGTCGACGAATACCAGGACACCAACGCCAGCCAGTACCTGCTGGTGAAGATGCTGATCGGCAAGCGCAATCAGTTCACCGTGGTGGGCGACGACGACCAGTCGATCTATGCCTGGCGTGGCGCACGGCCGGAAAACCTGATGCTGCTCAAGGATGACTACCCGTCGCTGAAAGTGGTGATGCTCGAGCAGAACTACCGCTCCACCAGTCGCATCCTGCGCTGCGCCAACGTGCTGATCTCGAACAACCCGCACGAATTCGAAAAACAGCTGTGGAGTGAGATGGGCCACGGCGACGAGATCCGCGTGATCCGCTGCCGCAACGAAGACGCCGAAGCCGAGCGCGTGGCCATGGAAATCCTCAGCCTGCACTTGCGCACCGACCGCCCGTACAGCGATTTCGCGATTCTCTATCGCGGCAACTACCAGGCCAAGCTGATCGAACTGAAGCTGCAGCACCACCAGGTGCCGTACCGCCTGAGCGGCGGCAACAGCTTCTTCGGCCGTCAGGAAGTGAAAGACCTGATGGCCTACTTCCGCCTGATCGTGAACCCGGACGACGACAACGCCTTCCTGCGCGTGATCAACGTGCCGCGCCGGGAAATCGGCTCGACCACCCTGGAAAAACTCGGCAACTACGCCACCGAACGCAAGATCTCGATGTACGCCGCCACCGATGAAATCGGTCTGGGCGAGCATCTGGACAGCCGCTTCACTGATCGCCTGTCGCGCTTCAAGCGCTTCATGGACAAGGTGCGCGAGCAGTGCGCCGGCGAAGATCCGATCTCGGCGCTGCGCAGCATGGTCATGGACATCGACTACGAGAACTGGCTGCGCACCAACAGTTCCAGCGACAAGGCTGCGGACTACCGGATGAGCAACGTCTGGTTCCTGATCGAAGCCTTGAAGAACACCCTGGAAAAAGACGAAGACGGCGAGATGACCGTCGAGGACGCCATCGGCAAACTGGTCCTGCGCGACATGCTCGAGCGGCAGCAGGAAGAAGAGGACGGCGCCGAAGGCGTGCAGATGATGACCCTGCATGCGTCCAAGGGCCTGGAATTCCCTTACGTGTTCATCATGGGCATGGAAGAGGAAATCCTCCCGCACCGCTCCAGCATCGAAGCCGACACCATCGAAGAGGAACGCCGCCTGGCCTACGTGGGCATCACCCGCGCGCGTCAGACCCTGGCGTTCACCTTCGCCGCCAAGCGCAAGCAGTACGGCGAGATCATCGACTGCGCGCCAAGCCGCTTCCTCGATGAGCTGCCGCCGGACGACCTGGCGTGGGAAGGCAACGACGACACACCGACCGAAGTCAAAGCCGTGCGTGGCAATAGCGCATTGGCTGATATACGCGCGATGTTAAAGCGCTAGAATTGACCACTTTTTTAAAGCTTAGGGCGCACAGGCGCTGAACGAGGACAGCTTCATGGAAGCATTGCACCAGAAAATCCGCGAACAAGGCATCGTGCTTTCCGACCAGGTCCTGAAAGTCGACGCCTTTCTGAACCATCAGATCGACCCGGCCCTGATGAAGCTGATCGGCGACGAATTCGCCACGCTGTTCAAGGATTCGGGCATCACCAAGATCGTCACCATCGAAGCCTCGGGCATTGCCCCGGCGATCATGACCGGTCTGAACCTGGGCGTGCCGGTGATCTTCGCCCGCAAGCAACAGTCCCTGACCCTGACAGAAAACCTGCTGTCGGCGACCGTTTATTCGTTCACCAAAAAGACCGAAAGCACGGTGGCCATCTCGCCACGGCACCTGACCAGCAGCGACCGCGTGCTGATCATCGACGACTTCCTGGCCAACGGTAAGGCCTCGCAGGCGTTGATCTCGATCATCAAGCAGGCTGGCGCCACCGTTGCCGGTCTGGGCATCGTGATCGAGAAGTCGTTCCAGGGTGGCCGGGCCGAACTGGATTCGCAGGGCTACCGCGTTGAATCGCTGGCTCGCGTGAAATCGCTGAAGGATGGCGTCGTTACCTTCATCGAATAATCCACGCCGCATTACCCCCTGTGGGAGCGGGCTTGCTCGCGAAGGCGGTGTGTCAATCGACATATTCTTCGACTGACACACCGCCTTCGCGAGCAAGCCCGCTCCCACAGTTGGTTTTGGGGTGAGCCGTTACTGCGCGGTGGCCTTCAGCCCGGTGAGTAGCAGGCGCTGGAAAAGGTCTTCTTTCAGGCCTTCCGGGTTCGTGAGCTGCATACGTTCAAGGTGTTCAGGGAACGTCGAAGCCTCCGGCGCATCCAGCGCGGCCTTGCCCAGCTCCAATATCTCGCTCAGCTTGAACTTGCTCTTCAGCCAGTTCAGCGCCCGCAGCAAATCCCGCTCGATGGCGGTGAAATCACAGCCCAGCGGATACTCCGGAAACAGATTCGGATGCTTCGCGGCAATCGCCTGCAAGCGTTGCGGGGTGTTATCGGCGAAACGCGGATCGAGACGGAAATCCTGCGGCAGTTTGCCGACCTTCTGCGCCTGCTCGATCAGTTCTGGCTGGAAGCGTGAATCGCTGATGTTCAGCAACGACTCGATCACCACCGCGTCAGTCTTGCCGCGCAGGTCGGCGATACCGTACTCGGTGACCACGATGTCGCGCAGGTGCCGTGGAATCGTGCAGTGCCCGTACTCCCAGACGATGTTCGAGCTGACCTCGCCGCCGGACTCGCGCCAGCTGCGCAGGATCAGAATCGAGCGCGCATCGTGCAGCGCGTGGCCCTGGGCGACGAAGTTGTACTGCCCGCCGACACCGCTGAGCACCCGCCCGTCTTCCAGCTGATCGGCCACACCCGCGCCCATCAGCGTCATGGTGAAAACGGTGTTGATGAACCGTGCATCAAGCCGTTGCAAGCGCTTCAATTCTTCCTGCCCGTACAGCTCGTTGATGTAGCTGATGCGGGTCATGTTGAATTCGAGGCGCTTGCTCAACGGCAGTTCGCGCAGGCGCTCGTAGAAACTGCGTGGTCCGAGGAAGAAGCCGCCGTGCACCGAGATGCCATCGGTCTGCGCCGCTTCATCGAGGGTGCCAGCGTTGGCCTGTTGCTGCGTCTGCACGTCGGGGTAGACCTTGCGCCGGATGATCCCGGCATCGGCCAGCACCAGCAGGCCGTTGACGAACATTTCGCTGCAGCCATACAGGCCTTTGGCGAATGGCGCGGTACCGCCCTCGCGCTCGATCAACTGTGCCCACTGGCTGAGATTGAGATCGGCCAGTACCGCCTGATAACCGGCGTTGTCCGCCTGCCGCGCGAGCAATGCGGCGGTCAGTGCATCGCCCATCGAGCCGATGCCGATCTGCAAGGTGCCGCCGTCGCGCACCAGAGTGCTGGCGTGCAGGCCGATGAAATGATCCTGAAAGCCCACCGGCATGTTCGGCGTGGAAAACAGCGTGCTGCTGTCCTTCGCGTCGATCAGCAGGTCGAAGGTGTCGATATCGACTTCGGCATCACCGGGCATGTACGGCAGATCGGTGTGCACCTGGCCGACCAGCAGAATGGTCTCCCCGGCGTCGCGGCGCTTGGCGATCATCGGCAACAGGTCGAGGGTGATGTCGGGGTTGCAGCTCAGACTCAGGCGATCAGGATGTTCGCTGCTGCTGGCGAGCAATTGCGCCACCAGATTGAGGCCGGCGGCATTGATGTCGCGGGCGGCGTGGCTGTAGTTGCTGCTGACGTAATCCTGCTGGGCCGGCGGGCTGTTGAGCAGGCTGCCGGGCTGCATGAAAAACTGTTCGATGCGGATATTGGCGGGCAGGCTGTCACGGTGCAGGTCGGCAAGGAAATCGAATTCGGGGTAGTCGCCGAAGACGCGCTCGACGAAGGGTTCGATGAAGCGCTTCTGCAGACCGTCGCCCAGCGTCGGCCGCCCCAGGCACAGCGCGGTATAGATCGTCAGTTGCCGCTCGGGCAAGTCCTTGATCCGCCGGTACAGCGCGTTGACGAAGTGATTGGGCTTGCCCAAGCCCAGCGGCATGCCCATGTGGATATGCGCCGGCAGACGTGCAAGCACATCGTCCACTGCCTGTTCGATCGAACACAACTGCACCATCTGAAGCCTCCTGCCCGTTCCGTGAATAGGGGTAGACCGAGCTTGCCTCGACTTTGCTGCAAAGGACAGCGAAAGCCGTGAATCGCAGGCACAAAAAAACCGTCCGAAGACGGTTTTTTTCGTCAGAAGCGCGGCTTATTTCAGGCCGGACATCTTCTGGATCGCGCCTTTCAACTCGTCATCCGAGCAGTCGGCGCAGGTACCTTTGGGTGGCATCGAATTCAGGCCAGTGATGGCTTTGGCCAGCAGGCCGTCGAGGCCGCCCTGGTGATCGGCACGGTCTTTCCAGGCCGCTGCGTCACCGATTTTCGGGGCGCCCAGCAGGCCCGTGCCGTGACAAGCGTTGCAATGTTTTGCAATCACTTCATCCGGCGTCTTCGCCCCACCACCGCCTCCAGCGGAGGCAGCGACTTCCATCCCTTTGCATTCCTGCCCCTGAACGCACACCTGGCCGACCGGCTCGAGGCGTTTGGCAATGTCGTCATTCGTCGCAGCTTGAGCGCTGACAGCCCAGAGGGCCAGTACGGTTGCTGGTGCGGCCAGCATTTTCATAATTAGATTCACGCGTTCACCCTCAATGGTGGCTATTCACGCCTGCGGCCACGGTTCGCAGGCGGGCGCAAGTATAGCGGGTAGCCCGCCACACTGAAACAACCCCATAGTCGAAGGGGTTATACCGCGCGATGGAAAAACTCTGCGGATGCCTTCGCCGTCATGGCTTGGCGCCTCTATCGTTAAAAATTTGCCGGCGTGGCTGCGCTGATTAGTCGCGCAGGCGCGTCGAACGGATTACGGAAGCGATGCGGCTTGGTACTTTCAAAATAGTAGCTGTCGCCGGCTTCGAGAATAAAAGTTTCCAGGCCCACCACCAATTCCAGACGACCTTCCACCAGAATCCCGGTTTCCTCGCCTTCATGGGTGAGCATTTCTTCGCCGGTATCGGCGCCCGGCGGGTAGATTTCGTTGAGGAACGCGATGGCCCGGCTCGGGTGTGCGCGGCCGACCAGTTTCATGGTCACGGCGCCGTCGGAAATGTCGATCAGCTCGTTGGCCTTGTAGACGATCTGGGTCGGTTTTTCCTGCAGGATTTCTTCGGAAAAGAACTCGACCATGGACATGGGAATCCCGCCCAGAACCTTCCTCAGCGAACTGATCGAAGGGCTGACGCTGTTCTTTTCGATCATCGAAATGGTGCTGTTGGTGACGCCCGCGCGCTTGGCGAGTTCACGCTGGGAAAGCCCTTTGAGCTTGCGGATCGATTGCAGTCGTTCACCGACGTCCAAGGCGGGAGCCTCCTGATGTTGTAAGAATATTGAGCGTTATCATGGCGACAGCGTTCAGTATTTACAACACTTGCCCCCCGCAGCGGCGTCAACCCTCGGAATAGAGCCTTGGCACGCGACGCAGGTTGCAGAAGATCTGATACGGAATGGTGTCCGCCCACTGCGCCACTTCGCTGGCGAGGATGTTCTTGCCCCACAGCTCGACGGTCGAACCGAGGTCGGCTTCCGGCACATCAGTGAGGTCGATGCACAGCATATCCATCGACACCCGGCCAAGAATCCGGCTGCGTTTGCCGGCCACCAACACCGGTGTGCCCGTCGGCGCCTGACGCGGGTAGCCATCGGCATAACCCATGGCAACCACGCCGATGCGCATCGGTTTGTCGGTGATGAATTTGGCGCCATAGCCGATCGGCTCGCCGGCGGGCAATTCGCGCACGCAGATGACTTTCGATTCGAGGGTCATCACCGGTTGCAGGCGCTCGGCTACGGCGTTGGCTTCTTCGAACGGTGTGGCACCGTAGAGCATGATCCCCGGACGCACCCAGTCGCTGTGGATCTGCGGCCAACCGAGCACGGCCGGCGAGTTGCGCAGGCTGACTTCGGCGGCGAGGCCCTGACGCGCCGCCTCAAACACCGCAACCTGATCGGCGCTGCTTTGCTCATGCAGTTCATCGGCGCGGGCGAAGTGGCTCATCAGCACGATCTTCGCCACTTTGCCGCTGGCCAGCAGGCGCTGGTAGGCGGCAGCGTAATCCTTCGGATGCAGGCCGACGCGGTGCATGCCCGAATCAAGCTTCAGCCACACGGTGATCGGCTTGCTCAGGGTTGCCTGCTCGATGGCTTCGAGCTGCCACAGCGAATGCACCACAGTCCAGAAATCATGCTCGACGATCAGCGCCAGCTCATCGGCTTCGAAGATGCCTTCGAGCAACAACACCGGGGCCTTGATGCCGGCCGCGCGCAGCTCCAGCGCTTCTTCGATGCAGGCCACGGCAAACCCGTCGGCCTCGGCTTCCAGCGCCTGGGCGCAACGCACCGCGCCGTGGCCGTAGGCATCCGCCTTGATCACCGCCAGCGCCTTGGCGCCGGTGACTTCGCGGGCAATTCGGTAGTTGTGACGCAGGGCTTGAAGGTCGATCAGGGCACGGGCAGGACGCATGGCAGCAGACTTCTTGGCGGTCATGGGAAGAAAAACCGGCGCTGGCTGACGGCGTGAACCGCCAACAGCGCCGGGAGAGGGATCTTTGAAACGGTTACGGCAACGCGGCGACGATGGAAATCTCGACCAGAATGCTCGGCTTGGCCATCTTCGCTTCGACGGTGGCACGGGCCGGCGCGGCGCCTTTAGGCAACCACTGATCCCACACCGAATTCATCCCGGCGAAGTGCGCCTCGATGTCGTTCAGGTAGATCGTCGCCGACAGCAAATGCTGCTTGTCAGTCCCGGCCAGATCGAGCAGACGCTCGATATTGGCCAGGACTTCGCGGGTTTGTTGTTCAATCCCGGCGTTGAAGTCGTCGCCGACCTGTCCGGCCAGATACACCGTACCGTTGTGGCTGACGATCTGACTCATGCGCTCATTGGTGAGCTGGCGCTGGATTGCCATGTTTTGCGGACTCCTGAGGCTTGTTGCCGTAACGGGAAATATCGAGGCCTTCGGCGCTGATCTGCGGTTTTTTCTTCGCCATCAGATCGGCCAGCAAACGACCGGAACCGCACGCCATGGTCCAACCCAGGGTGCCGTGACCGGTGTTGAGGAACAGGTTCTTGAACGGCGTGGCACCAACGATCGGCGTGCCGTCCGGCGTGGTCGGACGCAGACCGGTCCAGAAGCTCGCCTCAGCCAGATTGCCGCCCTGAGGATAAAGGTCGTTGACGATCATCTCCAGGGTTTCGCGCCGACGCGGGTTCAGCGACAGGTCAAAACCGGCGATCTCGGCCATGCCGCCGACGCGAATGCGGTTGTCGAAACGGGTGATCGCGACCTTGTAGGTTTCGTCGAGAATGGTCGAAGTCGGAGCCATGTCCGGGTTGGTGATCGGCACGGTCAGCGAATAACCCTTGAGCGGATACACCGGCGCCTTGATGCCCAGCGGCTTGAGCAATTGCGGCGAGTAGCTGCCGAGGGCCAGCACGTAGCGGTCGGCGGTTTCCAGCTTGCCGTCGATCCACACGCCGTTGATGCGGTCACCGGCGTAGTCGAGGCGCTGGATGTCCTGGCCGAAGCGGAATTCCACACCGAGTTTCACCGCCATTTCCGCCAGGCGCGTGGTGAACATCTGGCAGTCGCCGGTCTGGTCGTTCGGCAGACGCAGGGCGCCGGCGAGGATGTCGGTTACGTTGGCCAGGGCCGGCTCGACGCGGGCAATGCCGGCGCGGTCGAGGACTTCAAACGGCACGCCGGATTCTTTCAGGACGGCGATGTCCTTGGCGGCGCCATCGAGCTGTGCCTGAGTGCGGAACAGTTGAGTGGTGCCGAGGCTGCGGCCTTCGTAGGCGATGCCGGTTTCAGCGCGCAGTTCGTCGAGGCAGTCGCGGCTGTACTCGGACAGACGCACCATGCGCTCCTTGTTCACCGCGTAACGGTTGGCGGTGCAGTTGCGCAGCATCTGCGCCATCCACAGGTATTGGTCGATGTCGGCAGTGGCCTTGATCGCCAGCGGCGCGTGGCGCTGCAGCAGCCACTTGATGGCCTTGAGCGGCACGCCCGGCGCGGCCCACGGCGAGGCGTAGCCCGGCGATACCTGGCCGGCGTTGGCGAAACTGGTCTCCATGGCCACGGCTGGCTGCCGGTCGACCACCACCACTTCAAACCCGGCACGGGCCAGATAGTAAGCACTGGCGGTACCGATGACGCCGCTACCCAAGACCATTACGCGCATTTTTGTATCCCTCATCGCGGCAGGGCCGCGTACGTCTGTTGTTAGAGCAATGATGCGCGCAGTGTAAAAAAGAATGGCCAGTGCATTTCACTATATAAGCGCCTATATTTGGCGACAATTCTCGGCAAAAACCCTTTTCACGGAGGCGCATCCCCTATGCGTACCAACACTCAGACCAAACGTGAGCTGGACAAGATCGACCGCAACATCTTGCGGATCCTGCAGGCGGACGGGCGCATATCGTTTACCGAACTCGGGGAGAAGGTCGGGCTGTCCACCACGCCGTGTACCGAGCGGGTGCGGCGGCTGGAGCGCGAGGGGATCATCATGGGCTACAACGCCCGCCTGAATCCGCAGCACTTGAAGGGTAGCCTGCTGGTGTTCGTCGAGATCAGCCTCGACTACAAATCCGGCGACACGTTCGAAGAGTTCCGCCGCGCGGTGCTGAAATTGCCGCACGTGCTGGAGTGCCATTTGGTGTCAGGGGATTTCGACTATCTGGTGAAGGCGCGGATTTCCGAGATGGCCTCGTACCGCAAACTGCTGGGCGACATTCTGTTGAAACTGCCGCATGTGCGTGAGTCCAAAAGCTATATCGTGATGGAAGAGGTGAAAGAGAGCCTGAGTCTGCCGATTCCAGACTGAAGATTGGCGTCGCTCCATTCGCGAGCAGGCTCGCTCCCACAGGGGAATGCATTTCAAATGTGGGAGCGAGCCTGCTCGCGAAGGCGTCAGCTCGGTTGCGAGTGAACCGGTTAAACCAGCACCTGCCGATTCGCCGCCATGTACTCGAATATCTGCTTTTCAACCCGCGGATGAATCAACTCCACCGGCCCCCGCCCGTTCGGGCACGGCAACGTCTTCGTCGTCCCGAACAACCGGCAAATCAGCGGCCGCTCCTCATACACCGTGCAGCCATTCGGCCCCAGGTGCACACAGTTCAGCTCCTCCATCGCCGCATCCTGCTCGGCGCGGGTCTTGCGCGGCAGGCGGGCCATTTCTTCCGGTGAAGTGGTCACTGGCCCGCAGCAATCGTGGCAACCGGGCACGCACTCGAACGAGGGGATCTGCTGACGCAGGGTGCGGATTTTCTGGCTGTTGCAGCTCATCGAAACAGTAACCCACATGAAATAGGCGGCAATTGTGCCGCAAAAGCCGTGATCCAGACAGCAACGGCCGACCAGTGTTGCCCGTCTTCGGCCGTGCGGCTTATGCTCCGTCAAATTTTCTCGACACCCAGCCGTTGGATGATGCCCATGAATGCCCGCGCCCGAACCTTCGCGAGCCAACCCCACGTTGCCTCTTACTACGCCGCCAGCAGCCTGCCGCAGCCTGACCATCCGGTGCTGCAAGGCGAAGTGATGGCCGATGTGTGCGTGGTCGGCGGTGGCTTCTCGGGGTTGAACACCGCGCTGGAACTGGCCGAACGCGGCCTCAGCGTGGTGTTGCTGGAAGCGCATCGGATCGGTTGGGGCGCCAGTGGTCGCAACGGTGGGCAGTTGATTCGCGGGGTCGGCCACGGTCTCGACCAGTTCACTAACGTCATCGGCGCCGACGGCGTACGCCAGATGAAACTGATGGGCCTGGAAGCGGTAGAAATCGTCCGCCAGCGCGTCGAACGTTTCCAGATCCCGTGCGACCTGACCTGGGGCTACTGCGACCTTGCCAACAAGCCTGCCGACCTCGAAGGCTTTGCCGAAGACGCCGAAGAGCTGCGCGGCCTTGGCTATCGCTATGAAACCCGTCTGCTGCAGGCCAACGAGATGCACGCCGTGGTTGGCTCCAAGCGTTATGTCGGCGGCTTGATCGACATGGGTTCCGGGCATTTGCATCCGCTGAATCTGGCGCTGGGCGAAGCCGCTGCTGCGCAGCTACTGGGCGTCAAACTGTTCGAGCAATCGGCGGTCACCCGCATCGGCTACGGCCCCGAGGTTCGCGTACACACCGCTCAAGGTTCAGTGCGGGCGAAAACCCTGGTGCTGGGCTGCAACGCTTACCTCAACGACCTCAATCCACAACTCAGCGGCAAAGTACTGCCCGCCGGCAGTTACATCATTGCGACCGAACCGCTTTCCGCAGAACTGGCGCACAGCCTGCTGCCGCAAAACATGGCGGTCTGCGACCAGCGGGTGGCGCTGGATTACTACCGGCTCTCGGCGGATCGACGCTTGTTGTTCGGCGGCGCCTGCCATTATTCCGGGCGCGATCCGAAAGACATCGGCGCATACATGCAGCCGAAGATGCTTGAAGTGTTCCCGCAACTGGCAGGCGTGAAGATCGACTATCAATGGGGCGGCATGATCGGCATCGGTGCCAATCGACTGCCACAGATCGGCCGGCTCAATGATCAGCCGAACGTGTATTACGCCCAGGCCTATTCCGGGCATGGGGTGAATGCCACGCACCTGGCGGGCAAATTGCTCGCCGAGGCGATCAGCGGGCAGCACAGCGGTGGCTTCGACCTGTTTGCCAAGGTGCCGCACATCACTTTCCCCGGCGGCAGGCACTTGCGTTCGCCGTTGCTGGCGCTGGGGATGTTGTGGCATCGGCTCAAAGAGCTGGTCTGAGGTTTTTGCACCAGCCTTAATGCCCTCATCGCGAGCAGGCTCACTCCTACAGTAGGAACGTATTCCCCTGTAGGAGTGAGCCTGCTCGCGATGGGGTCAGAAACAGCACCACATCCTTCAGATCCGCCAGAACGGCTTCAACCCCTCCTCCTGCGCCTGCTCCCGGGTCAACCCGACATCCTTGAGCTGCTCCGGCGTCAGGTTCAACAGCGCCTTGCGCGTGTGCAGACGATGCCAGAACAGGCCCCAGCGACTCAGGCCGGACGGCGCGTTGCGCATGGCGGTATTCCATGCACTGTCCTCCTGCCCTGCCTCCAGTTCCTGACTGTGTAACGTCAGCCGCACATCGCTCAAGCCGTTCATTTTTGTCGCTCCTGTTTACTTGGGTAGCCAGAGATTCCATGATGCGCGGGTCGGCAAAAGCATTACAGATTCAACACTTCTGTATTAACTCCATACAGATTTGCCATTCCTGAGACTGAATCACCGATTTTTGCCGCATCTGTACTGGTTTAACGAATCACCTGCATCGAGGCAGTGCCATGACCCTGTATGTGAACCTCGCCGAGCTGCTCGGCACCCGCATCGAACAAGGCTTCTACCGTCCTGGCGATCGCCTGCCTTCGGTGCGCGCCTTGAGCGTAGAACATGGGGTCAGCCTCAGCACGGTGCAGCAGGCCTATCGCATGCTTGAGGACAGCGGTCTGGCAACGCCGAAACCCAAGTCCGGCTACTTCGTGCCAGTGGGTCGCGAGCTGCCGGAACTGCCTGCGGTCGGGCGGCCGGCGCAGCGGCCGGTGGAGATTTCGCAGTGGGATCAGGTGCTGGAGCTGATTCGCGCAGTGCCGCGCAAGGACGTGGTGCAACTGGGGCGCGGCATGCCCGACGTGACCACGCCCACCATGAAACCGCTGCTGCGCGGACTGGCGCGGATCAGCCGCCGCCAGGACATGCCCGGTCTGTATTACGACAACATTCACGGCACCCTCGAACTGCGCGAACAGATCGCTCGATTGATGCTCGACTCCGGTTGCCAGTTGAGCGCCAGCGACCTGGTGATCACCACCGGTTGCCACGAAGCGCTGTCCACCAGCATCCACGCCATCTGCGAACCGGGCGACATCGTAGCGGTGGATTCGCCGAGCTTCCACGGCGCCATGCAAACGCTCAAAGGCCTGGGCATGAAAGCCCTGGAAATCCCCACCGATCCGCTCACCGGCATCAGCCTCGAAGCGCTGGAACTGGCGCTGGAGCAGTGGCCGATCAAGGTCATCCAGATCACCCCCAACTGCAACAACCCGCTGGGCTACATCATGCCGGAGTCGCGCAAGCGCGCCCTGCTCAACCTGGCACAGCGTTTCGACGTGGCGATCATCGAGGACGATGTGTATGGCGAGCTGGCCTACACCTACCCGCGCCCGCGCACGATCAAGTCCTTCGACGAAGATGGTCGAGTGCTGCTGTGCAGCTCGTTTTCCAAGACCCTGGCGCCAGGGCTGCGCATCGGTTGGGTGGCACCGGGTCGTTATCTGGAACGGGTGCTGCACATGAAATACATCAGCACCGGTTCCACCGCACCGCAGCCGCAGATCGCCATCGCCGAATTTCTCAAGGGCGGCCATTTCGAACCGCACTTGCGGCGGATGCGCACGCAATACCAGCGCAATCGCGACGCGATGATCGACTGGGTCACTCGCTACTTTCCTGCCGGCACCCGCGCCAGTCGCCCGCAGGGCAGCTTCATGCTCTGGGTCGAACTGCCCGAGGGTTTCGATACGCTGAAACTCAATCGTGCGCTGCTCGATCAAGGTGTACAGATCGCCGTCGGCAGTATCTTTTCCGCCTCGGGAAAATACCGCAATTGCCTGCGGATGAACTACGCGGCCAAACCGACACCGCAGATCGAAGAAGCGGTGCGCAAGGTTGGCGCAGCGGCGAGCAGACTGCTGGCCGAAACCGAGTCATTCGAGCCGAAACGTACCGTGCCCGTCGAAGCGACGAAGGTCGGCGACACGGCTTGAGGCATCGCTGACGCGGGCCTCGATGTCCAGCTCCACGTCGAGATGACGACCGGTGGCGATGCTGCCCGCGCGCCAGCTCACGATGCGATCGCCAGGCTGCAGCAAATCCGCCGCGCCCGCCCGCTCTCCCTCGCGCTGCCACTGCACCGGCGCGCCGTCCAGACGCACCGTCACTATGCGTACCTGCAACCGTCCCGGTGCCCAGCGATAATGCAGCGCATCGCTGCTCGGGGCAGCAAAGGACCAACTGATCGAGCGCACATCCGGACATTGAATCCGCAGATGAACCCTGCGCACCCCGAAGCTGCCGTCGTCGCCACTCGATGGCCGCGCCAGCAGTTGCGCCCTCGTCAGGACGCCATAGTCCACAGCGTCCGGCGACAGCGTCATCCGGCAGCTCGCACTGGCCATGGCGGATGCGGACAACAGCCATGCCAGCATGATCTGGATAATCCATCGTTGCATGGGAAAAACCTCAGTCATGTATTGCTCAAAGGCTGACAGAGCGCTTCGACAGGCTCGATCAATGCGTGCTCGTCAGGCGATTCGGCCAGGGTGAATTGCAGCTCGCAGTGCGTGGTGTCCGACAGCTGCACCCGCAACGGTTGCCCAGGCTTGATGTCCGGCACAAAGATCGTCCCGGCCTCAAGCACCGTGGTCAGGTATTCACCTTGCCCGTCCTGTACGGCCAGGCCACTGGGCAGCCATTGCCGATCAACCGTCCTGGCCTTCAACAGCACGCGCCGCACGCGGGTGATGGAGAACTCCAGGTGCTGCACCGACCCGCGCCCGGCTTCCACTTCTTGATAACCGTCGAGCACCTCGACGTTGCGCGGCAGGCTCAACGGGTCGACTTCCAGCCGGGCGGTCGAATACGCCGGCAGACTCGCCACCACCGCCCGGCCCGCTCCGTCCGTCCACACCGGACCTTGCGGCGTGAACAACTTCAGACCCGCACGGTCGCCGGCCTTGAGCACGCCAAAGGTCTCGCGCAGCGGATAGGGCGACAGCGTGACGCCATCGCGATGCAGTGCCATGCCGCCACGCAGGCCCACGTCGAATTCGCGCGCTTCGTCCCGCTGGCTCATACCGAGGTCCAGACGGGTGTAACGGGCCAGAGCGTTGACTCGCAATCCGAGAGACGGCGCCGCGTCTTCACGGTGTTCGGCACTGGCGCTGTAGGCCAGGGTTTCACTGAGCACTTCGCTCATCGACACGCCACTGCGCCCCCCGGATCGTGGATCGCTGCGCAGGTAGCTGCGAACCCGGCGCTGTTCGCCCAATGGCATCCCCGCCGTCAGGTAAGCCGAGGTGCCCCGGCGCCCCGCGTCGGCATCGCCGATTCCCCGTTCCAGGCTCAACGACAGACTGATCCGCGCGGGCAGTGTCTGCGACCACGACAGCCCCAGGCGCATATGCGGCGGCTGATCCACGCGGGTGTAACGCGACCAGGTCATGCCGAACGCGCCCCAGCGTTCGACGGAACCGTTGAGGGCAAACGTCCAGTGCTCGCGCCCGGGCAATTCGGCACGGCCCTGCTGCGAGTTCCAGCCAGTGTTCGACAGCGTACGAAAGCCCTGGCCACGACGCACAGCGACCACGCTGGTGGACAGGTTCGGCGCCAGCACGGCATTCACGGTCATTTGCACCTGATGACCCGCAACGCCTGTAGCGCGATCGGTGGACAGCAGCTGGCGCACACCGGTGGTCAGATTGCCCGGCCATTGCCGCTGCAGCCCCCACCCCGCCGACAGGTAGTCCGAACCACCGAGTACACCGCCACTCATGCGCAGCGCTCGCGACAGACTCCATTCCTTGCCAAGGGTGGCGAACGACGGCGCCCGACGATCATCCGAGCCCTGGCGTCGCACAGTGCCCAGCGCCAGATTGAACGTGTCGGCCCGCTCGAACCGGGAATCCTGAAGGCTGGCGGCCGGGACGCGAAAGCGCCGCACCTGCCCTTCTTGCTCGTGCACGCTCACCTCAAGGTCGAGCTGGTTGCTCAACAACGGCAGCGCGCGCAGGGTGAACGGCCCGGCAGGAACTCGCGTGGTGTAGATCGGCACGCCGTTCTGCCGGACTTCGATCCGCGATGGCGACCAGGCGATGCCTTCGACCTCACCACGCAGACCCTGTTGTGCCGCACGCATTTGCGCGAACGCGTCTTCCGGCAGGATCTGCACGCCGCTGAACGATTCGCCGGCAAACAGGGGCGACTGCAGATTCAACTGGCCGATCTGCACGCTGGCTTCGTCGTCTTCCAGGGTGTGCATGCCATAGGCATACAGATGCTCGAAACGCGTACTGTCCGGAAGTTGCGTGTAGGACTGCCGGCTACGCAGGATCCAGTCACCGGCATTCAAGCCAATCTCCGAGCCCAGGCTGCGAAAGTCGCTGCGCTGTCCCTCGTGCCGGCTGCCCATCAGCAACGCATCGTAGTTAAACACACCGCCCACACCACCATTGGCGAAGCTGCGCGATTGAAACTCCGGCAACGCCAGCAGGTCGGTCGGCAACAGCAGGTCGATCTGTTCCTGGCCGGGATGCAACTCAATGATGGCCGAGGGCAGACCTTCGCGCAGTGTCAGGCACGGCTGTCGGTCTGCCGACGCCGCAGAGGTTTGCGAGCGCACGCCGGCAGCCTTGAGCAAGGCCGGCTGCAGGCACGGCTCGCCCTCGGCATCGAACGTCACGAACACGCGGCCGCGAGGCTGTCCATTGACCTCCAGTGCTACCAGGCGCGTGCCCTGGGAGAAACGCGGTGCCTGGCGGAAGTACGCAGCCAATGCGGGGTCGAGTCCGCGCTCGCGAAGCAGCTGCGCATCGAACTCCACCACCTCGCCGGCCAGCGCTGCGCCTGCGCCCTGAACCATCACCAGTGCCAGTCCCCGACGGGCAGGCCTGCGCATCAGTGCGTTACCGGAGCATCGAAGTGATCGACTGCAAAGCCATAGGTGGTGGCCGGAAAAATCCGCACGCCCATGGTCCGCACCGTCGAACTCAAGGGCAACGCGACAGACAGGCGCTCGCCAGGCAGGATCCAGGTGCGCGGCAGATCCACCGCCTGTGTGCCCGGCAGCGGAACAATCGCCTTCGCCAGGCGAACGACGTAAGGACTGGGATTACTGACCAGCAAGCCCTCAGCAGTGGCCGACCAGCTCAGGCGATGCCATGGCTCGCGCTCCACCGGCAGGCCGGCGGGGCGCAGGATCACCGGCAGGTTTTGCCGCACGCCCAGATTGACCCGGGCGCCGTCAGCACTTGCCACAGGATTGATCCCTTCAAAAATCACCCGCTTCAGACGCTCGGTCTGCAACGGTTCGGCGCTCTGCAAAATGAACCGCACTTGCTGCACTGCCCCGGCCTCGACACGGGTTACCGACGGGCTGAACAGCAACTGCGTTTGATCATGCGGCTCGATGTTTACCACCGTGGTGTGCAGCAGGGCCGGACGGGACTCGGTATTTCGGACATTCATCGTCGCCTCCCCGAGACCTTCATCCACCACCAGCACAGGTGTTTGCGGCACCATTCCGGCAGCGTGGGCGTTGGGCATCAAAATCACGGCGAGCAGGCACAGTGGCAGCGCCCTGAAGCCAGGACGGCACATTGAAATCGGCATCGGGATTGTTCCGCTGGAAAGTTTCAGCGCCCCCGTCTAAGGACGCGCCGAATGAACCTGAAAGAACCCGGCAACGGCCGGGCTCTGTCGATCAGAGGTAGTACATGTCGAAGGTGACCGAGCCATCGAGCGGGATCTCGCTGGCGATCGGCAGCGCGTTACTTGGGCCAATGATCGGCAACAGGCTCATCGGAAACCCGTGATGGCGCGCCGCGACCGGGCCGGCTGCCACGCCGGTACCCCAGGAGTACAGCGCCGGGGCATTGCTCACCAGCGGCGAGGAAGGCAATTGCCACGCCGGCGCCGCCAGGGTGCGGGTCATCAGGGTCTGCTGGATACCGTCGGCTTCCGGGCGCCCGTGGCGCAGAGCGAAGCCGCCGATACGGATGCCGCCGATTTCGCCTAGCCCGTAAAACAAGGCCGGATCGCTGTTACCGGCGCCATCGTTGATGCCCGGCAATTTGGTTGCCGCACGATTGTCTCTGACCAACACCTCCACCGGCGCCGGCGCATCGCAATTGATGTGCAGCGAAATATCGTGAGTCGGCAGCAGCGTCTGCGTGGTCTTGTTCAGTGTGGCCGCCGAAATCTTGCGCAGATCGACGGTGCCACCACCGGCAAATGCCGGGATGCACGAGGTCGGAATAATGGTTCCGATCACGTTCAGATCCACGCTCTCGGCAGCGGCCAGCGTCGGCAATACCGCGGCCGCGATGGCAGCCATCCATGTTGTTTTTTTCATCAGTCCCTACTTGTTCGGCTATTTATAAATGGCAGGTATTCAGGACATCGCTTTCACCGGGGCCGTGAATACCGGGGGCGATGATTTCCTTTTTTGCAGGATCCGTATGTAGGAATAGGCACCAACCAAGAGCGGAAAAAACGACATGGCAAATAGTCCAAAAACACATGCGAACTCATTCCTACTTTCGAACGACTAATTGTTTACATAGTGTGGCGAGGATCCGCCTGGAAGCGGTCTTTGAAATCCTCTGCATGCCATACTCCGTCACCCCCAGCCCCCAGCCGAGAAAGCAACGTGCGACCCGGAAAAAAATTGCTCGCTGTCTTTGTCCTGTGTTCGTTGGCCAGTGGTTGCGCCAATCTCGATGTAGCGCGTGAACCCAGCCAGGCGTTGCCGGCTGCCGGCTCCGCATTCGGTCGCTCGATTCAGGCCCAGGTGGCGCCCTATCAGGGCCGCTCCGGGTTCCGCCTGCTGTCCAACAGCACTGAGGCCTTCACCGCTCGCGCCGAACTGATCCGCAATGCGCAAACCAGCCTCGACTTGCAGTACTACATCGTCCACGACGGCGTCAGTACACGGATGCTCGTGGAAGAACTGCTCAAGGCCGCCGACCGTGGCGTGCGGGTACGCATTCTGCTCGACGACACCACCAGCGATGGTCTGGACACGATCATCGCCACGCTGGCGGCGCATCCACAGATCCAGATCCGCCTGTTCAATCCACTGCATCTGGGCCGCAGCACGGGCGTGACCCGCGCCGCCGGCCGCCTGTTCAACCTGTCGCTGCAACATCGGCGCATGCACAACAAGCTGTGGCTGGCGGACAACAGCGTGGCCATCGTCGGCGGGCGCAATCTGGGCGACGAGTATTTCGATGCCGAACCGAACCTGAACTTCACCGACATCGACATGCTCAGCGTCGGCCCGGTGGCCGAGCAGCTTGGGCACAGTTTCGATCAGTACTGGAACAGCGCGCTGAGCAAGCCGATCGACGAATTCCTCTCCAGCAAACCGAGCACCAAAGACCTGCAGAACACCCGCACGCGCCTCGAAGAATCGCTGGATGAAACCCGCAAACAGAACCACGCGTTGTATCAACAGCTGATGACCTTCAAGACCGCGCCGCGCATGGACATCTGGCGCAAGGAACTGATCTGGGCCTGGAACCAGGCGCTGTGGGACGCGCCGAGCAAGGTGCTGGCCAAGGACGAACCGGACCCGCAACTGCTGCTGACCACGCAACTGGCGCCGGAACTGCGCGGCGTCAGCAAAGAACTGATCATGATTTCGGCGTATTTCGTACCCGGCCAGCCGGGGCTGGTGTACCTGACCGGGCGTGCCGACGCCGGGGTCTCGGTGAGCCTGCTGACCAACTCGCTGGAGGCCACCGATGTACCGGCGGTGCACGGCGGTTATGCGCCGTATCGCAAGGCACTGCTGGAGCACGGGGTAAAACTGTATGAGCTGCGCCGCCAGCCTGGGGATAACTATGGCAGCGGCCCACACCTGTTCTACAGCAAGTCATTCCGGGGTTCGGATTCCAGCCTGCACAGCAAGGCGATGATTTTCGACAGGCAGAAAGCGTTCATCGGCTCGTTCAACTTCGACCCGCGCTCGGTGCTGTGGAACACCGAGGTCGGGGTCCTGGTGGACAGCCCGGAACTGGCCGAACGCGCACGCGAACTGGCCTTGCAAGGCATGGCACCAGCACTGAGTTATGAGGCGAAACTGCAGGATGGCAAGATCGTCTGGGTGACCGAGGACAACGGCCAGATGCACACGCTGACCAAGGAACCCGGGAGCTGGTGGCGGCGGTTCAATGCGTGGTTCAGCACCACTGTCGGCCTGGAGCGGATGCTTTAAAAAGCAAAAGATCGCAGCCTGCGGCAGCTCCTACACTGGAATGCGGTTTCCCTGTAGGAGCTGCCGCAGGCTGCGATCTTTTGACCTTAAGCCGTTTGCACCGCCCCGAACGCACCTTGGCGCATCAGCAGAATCACCAACCCGAACGCCCCCACCGCCATCAACAGCGGTAACGCATGCCCGCTGATCCACTGGCTGCCCGCCCCTGCCATCAACGGCCCGATCAGACAACCGACACCCCACAGCTGCGCAATGTGCGCATTGGCCCGCACCAGCGCATCGTCGCGATAACGCTCGCCGATCAGGATCAGTGACAAGGTGAACAGCCCACCGGCACTGGCCCCGAACAACACCCACAACGGCCAGATCAGCAGCGTGTCGATCAACAGCGGAATCGCCAGGCTCGACAGCATCAACACCACCGCGCATCCGGTGAACAAGGTACGTCGCGACAGGTAGTCCGCCAACGCACCAATCGGCAGTTGCAGCAGCGCATCGCCGACCACCACCGTGCTGACCATCGCCAACGCGATCTCGGCGGTAAAGCCCTGTTGCAGGCAATACACCGGCAACAACGTGAGGATCATCGCCTCGAACGCGGCGAACAGTGACACCGCCCAGGCAATCGCCGGCAGCTCACGGGCAAAACCCCACAAATCGCTGAACGTCACACTGCTGGCTTCACTGCTCGGCGCACCGCTGCGGCCCATCAACAGCAAAGGTGAGACCGTCAGCAGCCCGACGCCGACCCAGAACCCGTAATCGTGCTCAGTGCCGAGCGCACCCAGCAGCAGCGGACCAGACAGTTGGCTCAGCGCATAGCTGCTGCCATACAGCGCCACCAGCCGACCGCGCCAGTTTTCGACGACCAGTTGATTGATCCAGCTCTCGCCAAGGATGAACACGATGGTCAGGATCACCCCGATCATCAGCCGCAGAACCAGCCACACTGGATAACTCGGCAGCAGCGCCAGCAAGCCGATCGAGAGCGCGCCGGCCCACAGGCACAGTCGCATCAGGTTCGCCGTGCCGAAACGCGCCGCCAAGTGACTGGAAATCTTCGCCCCCAGCAGCACGCCAATCGCCGGCATCGCCGCCATCACGCCAATGGCAAAGGAGCCGTAACCCCAACCCTCCAGGCGCAACGACACCAGCGGCATACTGACCCCCAGGGCCAGGCCAACACTCAAGACAGACGCCAACACGGCGAAATACGTCGCCCAACGCATGGTCCACGCTCCTGTGGATATTCTTATGTGCGCCACAAAATCACTGTGGGAGCGGGCTTGCTCGCGAAAACGGTTTCCCATTCAGCAAATGTGCTGACTGATACACCGCTTTCGCGAGCAAGCCCGCTCCCACAGGGAATCTCTGTTTCGTCAGGGAGCCCGGAGTGAACGGGCTCCCGCTAACGGCTTACAGCTTGATCCACGTCGCCTTCAGCTCGGTGTACTTGTCGAACGCGTGCAGCGACTTGTCACGACCGTTGCCCGACTGCTTGAAGCCGCCGAACGGTGCGGTCATGTCGCCGCCGTCGTACTGGTTGACCCACACGCTACCGGCACGTAGCGCCTTGGCGGTCAGGTGCGCCTTGGAAATGTCCTGAGTCCATACTGCTGCGGCCAGGCCATACGGCGTGTCGTTGGCGATCTGGATCGCTTCTTCAGCGGTGTCGAAGGCGATGACCGACAGCACCGGGCCGAAGATCTCTTCCTGGGCGATCTTCATCGCGTTGCTCACGCCGTCGAAAATCGTCGGTTCGACGTAGGTACCACCGGTTTCCTGGAGGATGCGCTTGCCGCCGGCCACCAGTTTGGCGCCGTCGCTGTGACCGGACTCAATGTACGAAAGCACGGTGTTCATCTGCTGGGTATCGACCAGCGCACCGACGTTGGTCGCCGGGTCCAGCGGGTTGCCCGGTTTCCAGGCTTTCAGCGCCTCGATCACCATCGGCAGGAATTTGTCCTTGATCGAACGCTCGACCAGCAGCCGCGAACCGGCGGTGCAGACTTCGCCCTGGTTGAAGGCGATGGCACTGGCGGCGGATTCGGCAGCGGCTTGCAGGTCCGGCGCATCGGCAAAAACGATGTTCGGGCTCTTGCCGCCGGCTTCCAGCCACACGCGCTTCATGTTCGATTCGCCGGCGTAGATCATCAGTTGCTTGGCGATCTTGGTCGAGCCGGTGAACACCAGGGTGTCGACGTCATTGTGTAGCGCCAGCGCCTTGCCAACAGTGTGGCCGTAGCCCGGCAGCACGTTGAGTACGCCTTTCGGAATACCGGCCTCAACGGCCAATGCAGCGATGCGGATGGCAGTCAGCGGGGATTTTTCCGACGGTTTGAGGATCACCGAGTTACCGGTGGACAGCGCCGGGCCGAGCTTCCAGCAGGCCATCATCAGCGGGAAATTCCACGGCACGATGGCGCCGACAACGCCGACCGGCTCGCGGGTCACCAGACCCAGTTGATCATGCGGCGTGGCGGCGACTTCGTCGTAGATCTTGTCGATCGCCTCACCGCTCCAGCTCAGCGCTTGCGCCGCGCCCGGGACGTCGATGTACAGCGAGTCGCTGATCGGCTTGCCCATGTCGAGCGTTTCGAGCAACGCCAGCTCTTCAGCGTGCTGCTTGAGCAGGCTGGCGAAACGAATCATGGTGGCTTTGCGTTTGCTCGGCGCCAGGCGCGACCAGACGCCGGAATTGAACGTGGCACGAGCGTTTTCCACGGCGCGCTGGGCGTCGGCGGCGTCACAGCTGGCGATCTTGCCCAGCAGACGGCCATCGACCGGGCTGATGCACTCGAAGGTCTCGCCGGAGACGGCGTCGGTGTATTCGCCGTTGAGGTAGGCGCGGCCTTCGATCTTCAGGTCGCGAGCACGTTGTTCCCAATCGGCACGAGTCAGGGTGGTCATTCGAGTGTCCTCCTCTTGTTGAATACGAGCGCCGCGTTCTTCGCGGACGTCTTCAGGAATGCTGCCCGGCCGGCCTGCTTTTTCGGCCCAAGGCACCCGCCACCCTAAACCAGCGGCCGGGGTTGTTTCAATATATTTGACATAAGCGCGCCATACGGCCTTGCGGTGTTCATTTTAATAAACATAGACTTTGGCCCTTTCAAGCCACCGCGCCGTCATCACGGGAGAAAACAACAATGAACATCCAGAACGTCGTCGATATCAGGCTGACCACCAGCACAGCCGAACGCTATCGCCCGGACCCGGCCAAAGTGCTCAAGGGCGATCCCGAGCAAGCGGTGTTCAATCAGTACGACAGCCCTTGTGGGCAAATGAATGTCGGCGTGTGGGAAGGCGCGGTCGGACAGTGGACGGTGAACTACACCGAGCATGAATACTGCGAAATCCTGCAGGGGGTTTCGGTGCTGCGCGACAGCGATGGCAATGCCAAGACCTTGCGTGTTGGCGACCGCTTTGTGATTCCGGCCGGTTTCCGTGGTACCTGGGAAGTGCTGGAGGCTTGCCGCAAGATCTATGTGATCTTTGAGCAGAAGGCTTGAGGATTTTCGCTGACTGATCCGGCCCTATCGCGAGCAGGCTCACTCCTACAGGGAACCGCATTCCAATGTAGGAGTGAGCCTGCTCGCGATGAGGCCCGGCCAGACACCACAGAAATCCGAGACAACAAAAAAGGCCCGTATCGTGAGATACGGGCCTTTTTTGTAAGTCGGGAAAAATCAATTACTTGATTTTGCCTTCCTTGTAGATCACGTGCTTACGAACAACCGGATCATATTTCTTGATCTCGATTTTGTCCGGAGTAGTACGCTTGTTCTTGTCGGTAGTGTAGAAGTGACCAGTACCGGCGCTCGAGATCAAACGAATCAATTCACGCATGATTAGCTCCCTTAAATCTTGCCATCGCGGCGAAGTTCGGCGAGCACGACACTGATGCCACGCTTGTCGATGATGCGCATGCCTTTGGCAGATACGCGCAGACGCACAAAACGTTTCTCTTCTTCAACCCAGAAGCGGTGATGCTGCAGGTTCGGCAGGAAACGACGACGGGTTTTGTTGTTTGCGTGGGAAATGTTATTCCCGGTTACCGGACCCTTACCGGTAACTTGACATACTCTCGACATGCCTCAGCCCTCTAAAACCACATGCCCAACCCGGCATGGGTTGGCCGCTTAATCTCTCAGTCATTTGGCGCCAGGCGCCGCGTTTCTTTAGAGGTCTTACCGGCTACACCTACAGTGAAGGAACCGGGCCCCTAGAAAAGAGCGCTGCTTTATACCAGAAAGACCGGGGTGCAACAACAATCGATGTGCAATCAACCGCTAAAAAAGCGCATTTTCCGGCTGCGGACGCTTTGGATAAAGGCTGGCGCGAGTTTTGACCACTCGTCGCAGAAAACCGCTCTGACAGAGGTTTCCGACTTTTCTGGGCGCACCGCGGTCTGAAAAACGCCAGTGCCCGGCCCCGAAAAATACAAAAGGGGATAGTCATTTGCAATCCAGCCCTCTAGGGTAACCCTTTTCCAGACTGCACCTGCAGATGGCCTTCGATCTGTAAAGGAAGCCGACCATGCGCCTCGCTGCCCTACCCCTGTTGCTCGCCCCGCTTCTGCTGAGCCCCCTGGCCCAGGCCGCCGCCCTGAGCGTCTGCACCGAGGCCAGCCCTGAAGGGTTTGACGTGGTGCAATACAACTCGCTGACCACCACCAATGCCTCGGCCGACGTGCTGATGAACCGCCTGGTCGACTTCGACACCGCCAGCGGCAAAGTCGTGCCGAGCCTGGCCGACAGCTGGGAAGTCAGCACCGACGGCCTGACTTATGTGTTCAAGCTGCACCCGCAGGTGAAGTTTCACAGCACCGACTATTTCAAACCGACCCGCACCCTGAGCGCCGAAGACGTCAAATTCAGCTTCGACCGCATGCTCGACCCGGCCAACCCATGGCACAAAGTGGCGCAAAGCGGCTTCCCGCACGCGCAGTCCATGCAGTTGCCGGCGCTGATCAAGAAAATCGACGCACTCGATCCGCTGACCGTGCGTTTTACCCTCGATCACCCGGATTCGACGTTCCTCGCGACCCTGAGCATGGGCTTCGCCTCGATCTATTCCGCCGAATATGCGGACAAGCTGCTCAAGGCCGACGCCACCGACAAGCTCAACAGCCAGCCGATCGGCACCGGCCCGTTTGTGTTCACGCGCTTCCAGAAAGACGCTTCGGTGCGCTACAAGGCCAACCCGGACTACTTCGGCGGCAAGCCGGCGGTCGACCCGCTGATCTTCGCCATCACCCCGGACGCCAACGTGCGCCTGCAAAAGCTGCGGCGCAACGAGTGTCAGATCGCCCTGTCGCCGAAACCGCTGGACGTGAAAGCGGCGCAGGAAGAACCGACCCTGAAAGTGGAAAAGACTGACGCGTTCATGACGGCTTTCGTCGGCATCAACAGCCAGCACCCACCGCTGGACAAGCCGGAGGTGCGCCAGGCGATCAACCTCGCCTTCGACAAGGCCAACTACGTCAAAGCCGTGTTCGAAGACACCGCCGAACCCGCCAACGGCCCTTACCCGCCGAACACCTGGAGCTACGCAAAGAACCTGCCGGGCTACCCGCACGACGTGGCCAAAGCCAAGGCGTTGCTGGCCAAGGCCGGACTCAAGGACGGCTTCCAGACCACCATCTGGACCCGTCCGTCCGGCAGCCTGCTCAACCCCAATCCGAGTCTGGGGGCGCAGTTGCTGCAATCGGATCTGGCGGAAATCGGCATCCAGGCGGAAATCCGCGTGATCGAGTGGGGCGAATTGATCCGCCGCGCCAAGGCTGGCGAGCATGACCTGCTGTTCATGGGCTGGGCCGGCGACAACGGCGACCCGGACAACTTCCTCACGCCGCAGTTTTCCTGCGCGGCGGTCAAGTCCGGCACCAACTTCGCCCGCTACTGCAGTGCCGATCTGGACAAGCTGATCAGCGCCGGCAAAACCACCAGCGAGCAAGGCGTGCGCACCAAGCTGTATGAACAGGCCCAGGCGCAGATTCAGCAGCAGGCGCTGTGGTTGCCGCTGGCGCACCCGACTGCCTATGCGCTGACGCGCAAGGATGTGCAGGGTTATTCCGTCAGCCCGTTCGGGCGGCAGGACTATTCGAAGGTCACCCTGAAATAACCCGCCACAACACAATTCCCCTG
>NZ_JANLOG010000147.1:0-131415 GCF_025466205.1 Pseudomonas sp. 13B_3.2_Bac1 | reverse complement strand
CCCCCAAATTTGGCCACCCCCGCGGGTGGGGCCCCCGACCGGCCCCCCAAATGGCCGCGACTCGGTCTCAAGCCTTAGAAACAAGTCTCCATGCTCTCGACCACCGCCAACTGCTCATCCACCAGCAACCCCACCCGCCACTTGTCGAACGTCAGACACGGGTGCGAGGTGCCGAAGGAAATGATGTCGCCCACCCGCAACTCAACCCCCGGCGCCACGCTCATGAACGCATGCTGGTCCATCACCGCCGTCACCTTGCACGCGCCGACATCGTCGCCCACCGCCGGCAACACACCGGCCTTGTAACGCAGCAACGGCACCGGCAGCCCGGCATCGAACGCCACGTCGCGCTTGCCAAGCGCGATCACCGCAAAGCCCGGCTCCGGCATCGACTGTACATGCGCCCAGACCTCCAGCGCCGGACGTAGGCCTTCGTGCAGATCGCTGCGACGATCCAGCACGCAGCATTGCGCGTCCTTATAGATGCCATGGTCATGCGCGACATAACTGCCCGGACGCAACACACTCAGGAAGCGCCCGCCGGCATTCTGCGCTTCGAACGACTCGGCAATCAGGTCGTACCACGCCGAACCCGAGGCGGTGATGATCGGCTTGGCGATGGCAAACGCGCCGCTGTCCTGCAACTGCACCGCCAGACGCACCAGCGACGCGGCGAACTCGCGAATGCCGCTGACCGCGTGATCGCCGTGGATCACCCCTTCGTAACCTTCGATACCGGTCAGGGCCAGCGCCGGTTGCGCGTTGATCGCCTGAGCCAGCGCGATGACTTCCTGCTCGCTGCGGCAACCGCAACGGCCACCGACCACGCCGTATTCGATCATCACGTTCAACTTCACTCCGCGCGAAGCGAAGTAGGCGCCGAGATCGGCGACGTTATCCGGGTGATCGACCATGCAGTAGAAATCGAAATCGGCATCGGCCAGCAGATCGGCAATCAATGCCATGTTTGGCGTGCCGACCAGTTGGTTGGCCATCAGCACCCGGCGTACACCGTGGGCGTAAGCGGCGCGGGTCTGGGTGGCGCTGGCGAGGGTGATGCCCCACGCACCGGCATCGAGCTGACGCTGGAACAGCGCCGGGGTCATGCTGGTCTTGCCGTGGGGCGCAAGCTCGGCACCGCTGTCGCTGACGAACTTCTGCATCCAGCGAATGTTGTGCTCCAGCGCCTCGCGGTGCAGCACCAGCGCCGGCAGGCTGATGTCACGCACAAGGTGCGCGCCAATCGCAGCGTCGCCCTTTTCCACAGCGGTATTGATGGCAGTCGTCATGGTCAAACTCCTCGCATTCAGTCGCGGCCGCAGGCAGCCGCGGTTATTCGTTGATGCGCCGGGCGAGGCTGTTCGCGCTCTCGATCAGCACCCGGCGATAGTCGTCGTAATTGTTCTTCGCATCGGCCCGTGGGGCGACGATGCACAGGGTGCAGATGGCAACGCCGCTGGGGTCTTTGACCGGAGCGGCGAAGCAATGGGTGAAGGTGTCGGCAACGCTGTCGAAGGAGAAGAAGCCGTCGATGCCGGCCTGGCGGATCTCCGCCAGAAAGCGCTCCAGCGGCAGACGTTCGCCGTCGGGCAGGATGTAATCGTCTTCGTCGATCAGGTCGATGATCTGCTGGTCGCTCAGATGCGCGAGCAACAGGCGTCCTGAAGCCGTCCACGGGATAGGTGCGTTTTCGCCGATGTCGGAAGAAATGCGGAAATGCCGCTCGCCTTCCTTCATCAGTGCCACCGTGTATTTGCGCCCGTTGAGCAGGCACATCTGCGCGGTTTCCCGGGTCTGGCTGACGATTTCCTGCAAGGCGTGATCGGCCTCGCGACTGAGGTCGAAATGGCGCAGGTGCGCCTGCCCGAGGAAGTACAACTGGCGCCCCAGATAGACGTGACCGTCCTTGCCCACCGGCTCCAGAATCCGTCGTTCCAGCAGTGACGCCACCAGTTCGTAGACCGTGGATTTCGGGCTGCCGATACCGTTGGCGATGTCGTTCGGACGCAGCGGCTGGCCGATCTCCTTGAGGAAATCGAGGATATCGAACGCCCGGTCCAGACCACGGGCCCGGCGTTTGATGGTGTCTTCGGTCATGTCTTCAGTTCCCAATGAAAGTGCCGGGAGTGTACCGAGAGTACTGCGGCGCTTGGTAGGCCGCTTTCGCGAGCAGGCTCGCTCCTACAGTTGAAGCGCGTCCTTCTGTAGGAGTGAGCCTGCTCGCGATAGGGGCACCTCGGTTCAGGGTTTCTTCTTGTAGGCGATGCAATCGATCTCGACCTTGCAATCGACCATCATGCTCGCCTGCACACAGGCCCGCGCCGGGGCGTGTTTAGGTTTGAAGTACTCGCCGAAGACCTTGTTGAAACTGCTGAAATCCCGCGGATCGTCCAGCCATACGCCGGCACGCACCACATCTTCCAGGCCGTAACCGGCCTCTTCGAGAATCGCGATCAGGTTCTTCATGGTCTGGTGGGTCTGCTCGACGATGCCGCCAACGATGATCTCGCCATCCACCGCCGGCACCTGGCCGGACACGTGCAGCCAGCCATCCGCCTCAACAGCGCGCGCGAAGGGACGTGGCTGACCGCCAGCGGCGGTGCTGCCGGTGCCGTATCGAGTAATGCTCATGGGTACTTCTCCTGATGACAAAACAAAAAATTAGAACCGCGTGCTCTTGAGAAACTCGGCCAGACGCGGCGATTGCGGGCGTTCGAACAGTTCCTTGGGAGGCCCCTGCTCTTCGATCCGCCCCTGATTCATGAAAACGATCTTGTCCGAGACCTCGAAGGCGAAACGCATCTCGTGGGTCACCAGCAACATGGTCATGCCGTCTTCGGCCAGGCCCTTGATCACGTTCAACACTTCACCGACCAGCTCCGGATCGAGGGCCGAGGTGACTTCGTCGAACAGCATCAGGCTGGGGTTCATCGCAATCGCCCGGGCAATCGCCACGCGCTGTTGCTGACCGCCGGACAACTGCCCGGGAAAGTGATTGCGCCGCTCCAGCAGGCCGACCCGCTCCAGCCATTTTTCGGCCAGCACCACGGCTTCGTCCTTGTGCATTTTCTTAACCTTGAGCAGACCGAGGGTGACGTTCTGCAGGGCCGTCAGGTGCGGGAACAGGTTGAATTGCTGGAAGGCCATGCCGGTCATCGCACGATGGCGGGCGATGACTTTTTCCGCGTGACGCACGCGTTTACCGCCGACCTCGTCATAGCCGATGGACTCGCCGTCGAGCAGGATCTGCCCGCCCTGGAACTCTTCGAGCATGTTCACGCAGCGCAGCAACGTGGTCTTGCCCGAACCGCTGGAGCCGATCAGCGTCACGACGTTGCCGCGCTGCATGCTCAGATCGACACCCTTGAGCACTTCGACCGCACCGTACTGCTTGTGCAGGCCACGGATGTCCAGCAGCGGCTGACCGTTCTGAACCTTGGAAACTTGAGCTTGAGTCATGGCAGGGCCACCCGCTTTTCAATGTGCCGGCCGAGTAATTCGATGCCGTAGTTGATGACGAAGAACAGAAAACCGGCGAACAGGTAGAACTCCAGAGTCATGAAGGTCCTGGCGATGATCTGTTGGGTGCTGAGCAACAATTCGGCGACGCCGATCACCGAGAGCAGGGTCGAGGCCTTGACGATTTCGGTGGACGAGTTGACCCAGGTCGGCAGGATCTGCCGCAACGCCTGGGGCAACAGCACGTAACCGAGGGACTGATAAAACGTCAGGCCGATCGCCTTGCTCGCTTCCATCTGCCCGCGTGGCAAGGCCTGCAAGGCGCCGCGCACAATCTCGGCAACGTGCGAACCGCAAAACAGCGTCAGGCCCAACGCACCCGCCTGAAACGCGCTGATCTGCCAGCCCAGCGCTGGCGCCATATAGAAGCAGGCCAGCACCAGCACAAACACCGGCGTGCCGCGAATAATGTCGACATAAAAGCGGAACGGTGCGCGCATCCAGAACTTGCCGTAGGTCAGCACCAGACCGGTGACAACACCGAGCAGCGTGCCGAACAGAATCGCCAGCGCCGACACCTGCACACTGGTCAGGAACCCTTGCAGCAACGTCTCGCGTGCCACCCATAATTCATGCAACCAACTGGGAGATTCGTACATCGCAGCCTCCTATCGGCGAATCGCCAGACGCTGCTCGAGGTAGCGCAGCAGCATGGCAATGAGGTAACAGGCCGCGACATACAACGCCGTGGTCACCAGCCAGGTTTCGATCACCCGGTAGCTCTCGACGTTGATCTTGCGCGCGTAATAGGTCAGCTCCGGCACCGCAATCGCGGCGGCCAGCGAGGTGTCCTTGAACAGCGAGATAAAGTTGTTCGACAGCGCCGGCAACACGTTGCGCAGCATCACCGGCACCGTGACGTAGGCCTTGACCTGCCATTCACCGAGACCGATTGCCAGCCCCGCCTCGCGCTGGCCTTTGGGGATGCTCAGCAAGCCGCCACGGAACACTTCGGTCAGATAGGCGCCCGCATACAGCGACAAGGTGATGATGAACGACGGGTTCTTGTCCAGGCGGATCCCCAGGCTCGGCAAGGCAAAGTAGATCAACAGAATCAACACCAGAATCGGCGTGTTACGTACCACCGTGACGTACACCGAGGCCAGCACCCGCAAGGCGCGATGCTTCGACAACAAGGCAAACGCCATCAGCAGGCCGATCACACAGCCGATGGCGATCGACACCAGCGCCAGTTCAAGGCCCAGACCGAGCCCCGCCAGCAAGGTGTCGAAATCGCGCCACACGGCGGCAAAGTTCAACTGATAGTTCATGGTCAGCAGTACCTTGAGCGGGGCGATTGAGGCGCCCCGCTCTCACGGGGTCATTTGAATTCGACTGGGAAACCGATGGCCGGGGACGGCAGATCCACACCGAACCATTGCTTGAAGGATGCTGCGTAAGTCGGGAACTCAACGCCGGTCATGGCTTCGTGCAGCACGGTGTTAACGAAATTCAGCCAGTCCTGATCGCCACGTTTGACGGCGCAAGCGTAGGTCTGCGGGCTCCACGCGTAGGTCGGGCTGCGGTAGCGGCCCGGGTTCTGCACCATCAGGTATTTGACCGAAGACTGGTCGGTGGCTGCCGCATCGGCGCGACCGGAGTTCACCGCCTGATACATCAGGTCGACACTGTCGTACTGATCAACCTTGGCCTTGGGCAGTGCCTGATGCACCAGTTCTTCGGCATAGACGTTTTGCAGCACAGCCACGGTAACGCTATCACCGGCAGCCTGCAGGTCTTCGATTTCCTTGTATTTGCTGTTGGCCGGCAGCAGCAGACCGACACCTTCGCGGTAGTACGGCAGGGTGAATGCCACTTGCTGCGCGCGGCTCGCGGTAACGGTGATGAACTGGCAGCTCATGTCGACCTTGTCGGTCAGCAGATTGGGAATTCGCGCATCGGACGACTGCACCACAAACTCGACCTTGTTCGGATCATTGAACAAGCCCTTGGCCACCATCCTGGCGATGTCGATATCAAAGCCCTGCAACTTGCCGTCCGCACCTTGAAAGTGCCACGGCGCATTGGTGCTGCCGGTGCCGACAATCAACTTGCCACGGGCCAGAACACTGTCGAGCTTGCTGTCGGCTGCCTGGGCCATGCCCATGACAGCGGACGAAGCCGCAAGAACAAAAACACACGCTTTGAACAACGAAGGACGGCGATGCATGGCAAGCACTCCAGGATGATGTTTATTCCGCTATACCGGAACACGGTTTGTTACTACGGAATAGACAGCAGAAAGTGTGCCACAGCTCGGAGACGAAATCGCCCGTATGTGGAACTTCAAGTTATTCAGCTGGTTAGCTAACGAGACATCTGGCACGCAGAGGCGCCGCTTTTGGACAATTCAGCGATCGTGTGGGTAGTAACGTCACATTCAAGTGCAGCGATGTGCGTATTCGATGCACGGAGAGCTTTCGCAAGGTCTCTTTTTTCGAATTGCCGTTTGTCGGATTTCAACCTCTACCTGTCAGAGTTGACAGTTGTTTCCAACGGATCCCGGAGGCCTACTGAAGTCTCTGCTCAGCAGAAACATCAATAACCGAACAAGGATGAGTGAAATGGCTAATTTGATTAAAAACGGTGACTTTTCCCAGCAAGGTGCTCATTGGAGCGCGTCCGAGGCGGACAAAGTTCATTATGAAAACGGCGATTGCGTTATTGCTTCTCCTGCATTTATCAGTCAGGAGGTGCCCACGCCAGACGGTGATGGTGGGACATTCATGTTATCCGCGCGGATGAAGACCAACCCGGGGGCAGCGGGTCGTATCACGGTGCAGGCTCACCCGACGGGTGAGCCAGTTTCACTTAATGTCGGGGGCGGGCAAAGCTGGGAAGTTCTTTCCAAGAAGTTTAAGGCCAATAACGCGACTATCAAGTTCGTAGTCAAACTGGAAGCCAACGATGGAGAAAACGGCAAGCCTGGCTCGTATTTCGGTGATGTAACGCTTTCCAAATTGAGCTGATACAACGTTTCAAATTGATGAGCGGGTCATCGCCAATGATGACTCGCTTTTTCAATGTCTTGATCGCGTCGTCGATGAAGCGAGAAAAGGAGCTAATCATGAGCCTGAATGTACCCCTCTCCGCTTTGTCGCCTGTCTACCGCAAAGCCCTGAAAACCTGGCGCCCGGTGATCCTGTACTTCGCCAATGAACACTGTCCTGCCTGCGAATGGGCCGGGCCGGTGTTTCGTGAGGTGGCCGAGCCGTATCGGCTCCGGGCGAACATTTACATGCTCAACACCACTGAGTCGCCGCGCCATCCACTGGTCACCGGCACCCCGACCGTGCTGTTCTACAAGAACGGCAAACTCATGAAGAAGCTCAAGGGCATCGGCACTGAAGAAACATTAAGTGAAGATTTCGCCCGGCACGTCGGCAAAACCAAAGCGCCAGCTGTCATCCGCCCACCACGGCATGATCTGGCCTGGCTGCGGCGCACCTTGCGCACGCTCTGCACCGTCCCCCGCGCACATCGATGGAACTTTTCCTGAAAGTGCCACCTAAGAGCCATCAACCGATGGCACTTTCGTTCCAAATTATCGGTAACACACAAGCCTCGGGCCGGATTGGACAAGCTCCATTCCGGCTGCTTTTCTTTTATTTCTCGGCAAGCGAACACAGGCGTCAGGTGATTTAGCCCGGCGTTGCCATGTCCCAGGAGGGATCAATGTCTTTCAAAGTCATGATGGTTTTCGGTACTCGTCCGGAGGCCATCAAAATGGCCCCCCTGGCCAGGGTTCTGCGCCAGTGGCCCGACATCCAACTGAACATCTGCTCCACCGGCCAGCACCGCGAGATGCTCGCCCAGGTGCTCGACGCCTTTGAACTGACGCTCGACGAAGACCTGCAGGTGATGACCCAGGGTCAGACCATCAACGGTCTCTCGCAGAACCTGCTCGGACAACTCGATCAAGCCTACGAACGCGTCAAGCCGGACATCGTGCTGGTACACGGCGACACCACCACCAGCTTCATCGCCGCCCTCGCTGCGTTCAATCGTCAGCTACCCATCGGCCACGTCGAAGCAGGCTTACGCACCGGCAACCTGCGCGCACCATGGCCTGAAGAGGCGAATCGACGCTTGACCGGCGTGATTGCCGACCTGCATTTCCCGCCCACCTCCAAGACCGCCGCCAACCTGCTTCGCGAAGGTGTGCCCGAGGACAACATCGAAATCACCGGCAATACCGTGATCGATGCCTTGCTGTGGATGCGCGATCACCAGCAGCAAACCAACTGGCATCCAGCCGCCGACTCGCCGTTGGCTGTCCTCGATGATCAGCGCCGGATGATCCTGATCACCAGCCATCGGCGGGAAAACATCGGCGATGGTTTCCGCAATATCTGCCAGGCATTGGCAGAGCTGGCCGAGCGTTATCCCGACGTTCAGTTCGTTTACCCGGTGCACCTCAACCCGCTGGTGCAGGAAGTGGTGTACGGCACGCTCTCGGACAAACCCAACATCTATCTGATCGCCCCGCAGGACTACCCGAACTTCGTGTGGCTGATGGGCCGAGCGCATTTCATCCTCACCGATTCCGGCGGCGTGCAGGAGGAAGCTCCGGCCATCGGCAAACCGCTACTGGTGCTGCGCGATGTGACCGAACGGCCATCCGTGCTGGAAAGCGGCACCATGCTGCTGGTGGGAACCGACAAGTCCCGCATCGTCAAAGAGGCCAGCCAGTTGCTGGACGACCAGGACACCTACACCCGCATGAGCCGCGTGCACTTCCCGTACGGCGACGGCCACGCCAGCGAACTCATTGCCACCCGCCTTCATGCCTGGCTGAGTGCTCGCTCGGCGGTGGGTAGCGACGTATGAGTCTGGGTTGGGTCGACTTCTTTGCGTATGTGCTGTTTGGTCTTAAATATGTGGCGATCGCCCTCGCCCTGTTGATGTTCATCCTTGGTCTGGATGACCTGTTCATCGACCTTGTCTACTGGTTTCGCAAGCTGATCCGGCGCTGGCGGATCTACGAAAAATTCGAGCGGGCAGACGAACAACGTCTCTACACCATCCCCGAAAAACCGCTGGCAATCATGGTGCCGGCGTGGAACGAAGTCGGTGTCGTCGGCGAAATGGCGCGCCTGGCCGCCTCGACCATCGATTACGAGAACTATCAGATTTTCGTCGGCACCTATCCCAACGACGCCGAAACCCAGGCCGACGTCGATGCGGTCTGCCAACACTATCCCAACGTGCACAAAGTGGTCTGCGCCCGCCCCGGCCCGACCAGCAAGGCCGATTGCCTGAACAACATCATCGACGCGATCCTGCGTTTTGAAAGCGAGGCGAAAATCCAGTTCGCCGGGTTCATCCTGCATGACGCCGAAGACGTGATTTCGCCGATGGAATTGCGCCTCTTCAACTACCTGCTGCCAAACAAGGATCTGATCCAGATTCCGGTCTACCCCTACGCGCCTGAGTGGAAAGGTTTTACCGCCGGGCACTATGTCGACGAATTCGCCGAGAACCACGGCAAGGACGTCATCGTCCGTGAAGCCCTGACCGGTCAGGTACCCAGCGCCGGGGTCGGCACTTGCTTCAGTCGAAAAGCCATCAGCGCCCTGCTCGAAGACGGTGACGGTATCGCGTTCGATGTACAGAGTCTCACCGAGGATTACGACATCGGCTTCCGGCTCAAGCAGAAAGGCATGAAGTGCATTTTTGCCCGTTACTCGGTCAGCGATCCGAAGCTGGCACTGGAGCAACCGTGGGTATTCGGCATGAACCGCGAATTCTCCCAGGTGATCTGCGTGCGCGAGCACTTTCCCCGCGATCTGCAACACGCGATCCGGCAGAAGTCGCGCTGGATCGTCGGCATCGTGTTTCAAGGCACCAAGAACCTCGGCTGGAGCCGCAAGGGCCTGCTCAACTACTTCCTGTGGCGTGACCGTCGCGGGCTGATCGCCTACATGTTGAGTTTTCTGGTCAACCTGCTGTTCGTGGTCCTGATCGCGATGTGGCTGATCACCGTGATTTCCCCCGAATCGTGGCGTTATCCATCAATTCTCTCCGACAGTTCGCTGCTCTCGGCATTGCTTTGGCTCAACGGCTTCATGCTGCTCAATCGCCTGTTCCAGCGTGGCTGGTTCGTCACCCGCTATTACGGGCTGGTCGAAGGCCTGCTCTCGGCGCCACGAATGATGTGGAGCAACTTCGTCAACTTCTTCGCCAACGTGCGGGCCCTGCGTCAGGTCATGGCAATGGGCGACTCGCGACGCGTGGCGTGGGACAAGACCACCCACGAATTCCCGGCATTGACCAAGGCGCAACGCACGCCGCTGGGTCATCGTCTGGTGGAAAAAGGCCTGCTCACGGAGGAACAACTGGAAGCGGCGATCACCAGCCCGGTGCGTCGGCGTCTGGGCCGCGAGCTGCTGTTGCGTGAGTACATCAACAGCACCCAACTGGTACAGGAACTCGCCGAGCAGCTGGAACTGGAATGGGCACCGCTCAATCCGTTCAAGCTCGACCAGCGCCTGATCGACGCCGTGCCGCGCCGGGTCGCTTCGCACTACGGCGTACTGCCGGTCGCCGAGGAAGGCGACACTCTGGTGCTGGCCTCCGAAGGCCCGGTCAGTCAGGTATCGCTCGGTGCGATCAGCCGTCAATTGAAACGCCCGGTGCGCTGCCGACTGGCACCGCAGGGCCGGGTGACGCTGGGGATTCGCTACTGGTACGCCAGCCCCCGGCAAAGTGAGGAAGTGCGTCATATGCTGCAAGTGCTTGAGCGCCATCAGGACGATGAAGATCTGCTGGAGCGCGTCAGTCGCCATCAGGTACTGCTCGGCAACCTGCTGCAGGTGCGCGGCATGGTTCCGCCGACCCTGTTCAATCAAGCGCTGATCGATTTCGATGCGGAACACATGTCCCTCGGCGAACACCTGATTTCCCGCGGCATGATCACTCAGGAAGTTCTCGATCAAGCCCTGGCCGATCAGGCCAGTGAACAACAAGCGGCTTACCGCATCGTCCGGGAGGTCGCATGAAACCAGTACATCGTCACACTTTATTGATGGGCAGCCTGCTGCTCGGCCTGAACAGCGCCTACCCGCTGCAAGCCGCGCCACTGAGCGATTTCGAACAGTTTCGCAGCTATCCCTACATGGACCGCAGCTATCGGGAAGCGAAGAAAGGCAACTGGAAAGAAGTCGAACGCCTGATGCGCCACCTGCTGGAGAAGGTTCCAAAAAATGATGAAGCTCGGGCGCTGCTGGTGGACGCCCTGGCCAAACAACGCCGTTACAAGGACGCCGTCGAAGCGTTGCCGGAACGCGACAGCGCAGCCACTCTCGACCTGCGCCTGACCTGGATCGAACAGGATCCGCCGAGCAGCACCCAGGTCGAGCAATGGATGGCAACCAGCGATCTAAACGACCGTGTGCGTCTGTGGCAGGCCTACAGTTTGAGCCTGGCCAAATTCGGCGGCGCAGCCAAGGCCCACGACTGGCTGGCGCAACTGGCGCCCAGGGGCGATGACAACATCCTGCGTCTGGCCCGCGCCAACTGGTCTGAGCAACTGCGTGACTGGAGCGGCACCATCGATCAGTTGGCCCCGCTCGCGGCACGCAAGCAACTGGATGCCGAAGGCTGGCAACGTCTGGCCAACGCCTACGTGCAGCGTCTGGACGAAAAACCGTTGCAGCAACTGCTGCAACAGGCACCAAGCCCTGACGCCGCGCGCAAGGTACGTCTGGCGATGGTCGATCGCGCCATTGCCATGGGCCACGATCAACAGGCTCAGCGCTGGTTGCAGTCATTGCCCGCTGCGGATTTGGCGGATCCGACACAACGCCAGCGGCTGTGGGAACTGGCTCGGCAGACCGACGATGTGCCCACCGTGCAGCGCCTGAGCAACGACCTGCAGCGCCCCTGCCTGGAAACCGTCGACTGGCTGTCGCGCCACGATCCTGAAGCAGCGCTGACGCAGTTACGCAGCTGCCAGCCAACCGATGATCCCCAAGCGTGGCTGGTACTCGCTCAGCGCCTGCAAGCCACCGATCTGTTGCAAAGCACGACCTTGCCGCAGCCATGGGAAAACCGGCGACAGGCACAACTGCTCGATGTCTGGCAGGAACAGGGGCAGAGCAGCAAAGTCATGGTCTGGCTTGCGGGGCAGGAGCAGACTCCAGCGGTGGTCAAACGTCGCGCGCAACTGGCCCAGTCCATGGGTCGCCGTACCGAAGAACAAACGCTGTGGGAATACCACTTCCGTCAGACCGGCGATCTGGCTTCGCTGAATCAGGCCAGTTTCCTCGCTCTCAGCAGCGGTGATCGTGCCCACGCGCAGGAGCTGCTGGAAAACGCCTATGACCGCTTCGGTGGTCGTCTGCCGGGCACCGCCCTGCAGCGTCTGGCCGGAATCTATGCGTCATCCAAAGACACCACGCCCGCACAACAGCGGCGGATGGCATCGCTGATCAGCCAGATCGACGGCGCCAGCCGTGGCCAACTGCTTGCGCAACTGGCGGAAAACGGTCAGTGCGATGCCGTGCAGCAAGCAATTGGCAGCCACCCGCAGGCCGCCGGCGATTATCGTGCGCTCGGCCGCTGTGCAATGCCGGACCGCCCCGGTGAAGCGGTGGTTTATTACCAACAGGCAGAAAAACTCGGCGACCGCGGCAGCCGTCTGCCGCTGGCCTATGCGCTGGAGGCCGCAGGTGACTCCGCTGGTGCCTTGGCGATCTGGCGCAGCGTTCCCGCCGCCGAACTCAGCGACAACGCACGTTTGACCGCCAGCCGCAGTGCGCTGAATGCCGGTGATAGCCAGACTGCCGAGGGTTACTGGCAGCAAAGCACAACCCGCGGCGCCAATGAATGGGCACTCGGCGCAGCGATTGCCGATGCCCGTGGCGACCACGCCCAGGCGTTGCAGCGCCAACGTCAGGCCTTGCAGCAAGCGCCGGATGCCGGGCATTTCTATGCCGCTTCCGTCACTGCACAAAAGGCTGGCGACATGCCGCAAAGCAATGCCTGGCTGGCGGAAGCGGTACGTCGCGATCCGAACAACCCGCGTTACCGCGCCGATTACGGCATGCGCCTGTCCGGCGCGCCGACTCGCGAAGAACGCGCCCGGGCGATTCCGTACCTGCAGCAAGCGACCCGGGATTTCCCCGAGGATTATCGTCTCGGCGAAACTTTGGCCTGGCGCTATGACGAAGTCGAGGACAGCGCCTCGGCGCGCAAGGAATTGCGCCGAATAATCGATCTGGAACAAAACCCGGTAGCCGCCGACGATGAAGATGGCAGCATGGAAGCCCGGCGCTATCGCCAGCGTCGCGCCCACGAAACGCTCTCACGGCGTGACAGTTTCACCCTCGCCAGCACCTGGTCGCCTGCCGGTGTTTCGACCAACGATTTCCTGCGTGACGACAACACCAAGGGCTCACGCCGCAGCGCCAGTTCGCAGAACGTGCAAGTGGCGATGTGGGACCACGCACTGGGTGAAGAACCCAGCCGCGCGGGAAGCACGCTGTCGGTCTACGGGCGGGTTTTGCTCGGTGGTCAGAGTCGCTCCAGCTACGCCGAGTCCGCCGCAGCGGGTGTCGGCCTGCGCTACAAACCGTGGGGCACGCAGAACATCAACCTCTACGCCGAGATCTACAAGCAGAGCCAGTTCGATGACCAGGACAACCATGGCCTGAGCCTCGGGCAGATGATCAACCCGCATAAATTCTCGGATCAGCTCGACGATCATCGTCAGGACGGCCACACCACTACCGATTACCTGCTGCGCGCCACGGCCTCGTTCCTCGATCAGGGCCAGTACCGCAACGATTGGCGTGTCGATGAAAGCGACTGGGATGAACGCTTTCTCTATCTTGATGCCGCATGGTGGACCAAGGCTGGCGATCACCAGTGGTTGTCGCGTTTCCAACAGGGTCATGCGTGGAAGCTGCCGTCCAACGCCGCGCAAACGATCATGCCGTATGGCTTCCTCGAATTTGCCAGTCAGGACCCGAGCAACGACTGGCGTCAGGACCTGCGCACCGGTGTCGGTCTGCGCTGGCAATGGTGGTATGACGATGACCGCTACAACGCTTACCGTTCGAAACTGACAGTGCGCACCGAGTACCAGCAATCACTGGGCGGCAATCTGTATGACGGCGGCAACGGTGTGCTGCTGGGTGTGGAGTGGAATTTCTGATGGCGCGCTGGATGCTGTTTTTCTGCCTGATGCTGGGCGCAGTGGTCGTGCGTGCTGACGAGCGCGTGTTTTATCAACCGCTGAATGTCGATGCCAGCCTCAGTCAGGCACAGTGGCAACAAATCTGGCAAGACACCGCCCGCCAAGGCATCAGCACAGTGATCGTGCAGTGGACCGCTTATGGCGATTCGGACTTTGGCGGCGCCAGTGGCTGGCTCGCCAACAGCCTGAAACTGGCTCGGGAACAGGGTTTGCAACTGGTGCTTGGGCTGAAGATGGATTCGGCCTACTACCAGCGTATCGACGAACTGGATACCGCCGGGCTCGCCACCTACTGGCAGGCACAGTTGGGTCAGTCACTGGCGCAACAGCAAACACTGCGCAAGGACTGGAAATTGCCTGTCAGTGGCTGGTATTTGCCGATGGAACTGGATGACTTCCACTTCCTGGCGACCGATCGCCGAGCCACGTTGCAACGACAGCTCAAGGCTTTCGCCGGCAAGCTCGACGCACCGTTGCACATCAGTGCGTTCAGCGCCGGCAAACTCGCACCGACGGTCAACGGGCAATGGCTGGGCGAGCTGAATGGCACCGATGTTCAGGTGTGGTGGCAGGATGGCGCGGGGACGGGCAAATTGTCACCGCTGGTGCGCGATGGCTATGCCAGCGCTCTGCCCTGCTCCGTGGGTATTGTACGCGAGGCATTCCGTCAGGTCAGTGCCGAAGGCCAGCCGTTTCGTGCCGAACCTGCGGTGCCCGATGCGGCATCCACCGGCTGTCACGTCAGCGCTGTGTTTTCCCTGCGTTACCGCCCTTGGGCTCGGGTGATCCTCGACAACCAGCGCAAACAGCAAGGCAGCAATGTACAGACTCGTTGAAGAGCAGGTACTGAAGAAAACCGCGCCCGCCGAGTTGCGGGCCGAGTTCATCCAGCATGAATTCGAACGACTGCACACGTTCAGTCTGCTGATCTACGTCGCGAGTTTCGCCATCTGGCTGGTGTTCGATCTGGTCGTCAGCTTCCTCGGAGAACAGGGATTCACCTGGCGTTCGATGGCTTTTGTCACGTTCTTTGCCACGCTGACAGTGGTCATGGGTTTCACCCGCAAGGCTCGCCATTTCGACGTGATCACGCTGCTGTTCGTACTGGGCCTGACCGTGGGCGTGCGGCTGATCATCACCGGCGTCCCGCTCGCGGTTCACAGCTCATGGCTGGTACTCGCCGCGGCGAGCATGCTCTACAGCGTATCGGTGCTGCCACTGAGTCGCTGGGCATTTTTCGCGACGCAAGCCATCATCTGGCTGGTACTCAACCCGTTCATCAATACCCCCACCACCCTGATTGAACTCAGGGGCGTGATGACCGCCTGCTACAGCGTGTTTCTCTGCTCGTTGAGCATCTACACCTTCCTCAAACTGCGTGAGGCCAAGCTCTACAACTACATCATGTCCCGGCTGCTGCTGGATCAGGCCTATAACGACACGCTGACCGAAATCCCCAATCGTCGATCGTTCATGACAGTGGCGCAAAACCATTTGAAAACGGTTCCTCGCGAGCACGACCATTACCTGGCGATGATCGACATCGATAACTTCAAGAAAGTGAATGATGTGTACGGTCACGACATTGGTGATGAAGTGCTGAAGCGCGTGGCAGCCGATATCAAAACGGTGATGGCGCAGCACGATTTCGCCCGTCTGGGTGGCGAGGAGTTTGCGATCTATCTGGCGGGTGTGCGGCGCGAGGATGTCGAGGCGCTGGCTGGCGAGTTGTGCCGAGTGATTCGCGAGCAACCGACACAGCACCCGGTCACGATCAGCATGGGTGTGGCACGGGTGGAAGATGGCGACACCTTGAATCAGGCACTGATCAAGGCGGATGAAGCGTTGTATGAGTCAAAGCATGCGGGCAAGGATCGCTTTACTTTTCATCAGTGATTTTATGGCGCAGGACAGATTGCATTCGCGAGCAGGCTCGCTCCCACTGTGGAATGTGTTCCAGAGTGGGAGCGAGCCTGCTCGCGAAAGAAGCGCCCAAGGATTATTCGATTTCACGCACCAGCAACACCCGCGTCACCCGCCGTTCCTCCACCGCCATCACGGTCATCTGCCAGCCCTCGCACTGCAATCGATCGCCAATCATCGGCAAGCGGTCCAGCAGGCTCATCACCAACCCGGCCAGCGTTTGGTAATCCTCTGTTGGCTGCGCACCAAACCCGGTACGTTGGCGAACACGAGTCAGGTTCAACGCACCGTTGACGATGAACCCGCCCTGTTCTTCGATCACATCCGGACCTTCGATTTCGCTGGCATCGGGCAATTCGCCGGCAATCGATTCGAGGATATCGGTCATGGTCAACACGCCGACGAAGTCACCGAACTCGTTGACCACGAAGGCAATGTGGGTCGACGCCGCACGCATCTGCTCCAGCGCATTGAGGATCGAATAGCTGTCGAGCAGGTTGATGGTCTTGCGCGCCAAGTGCTCCAGGTTCGGCTCGGCACCGGCCAGGTATTCCTTGAGCAGTTCCTTCTTGTGCACGAAGCCCAAGGGCTCATCCACCGCGCCGTTGCGAATCAGCGGCAGACGTGAATACGACGAGTGCATCAATTTTATGCGAATCGTCTCGGCGTCGTCGGCCAGGTCGATGGTGTCGACGTCAGCGCGCACGGTCATCAAGTTCCGAATCGGACGCTCGGCCAGTTGCAGCACGCCACTGATCATCACCCGCTCGCGGCGGTCGAACAGCTCCGCACTCGGTGCTTCGCCGTCATCCAGCAGGTCGGAGATTTCCTCGCCGACCTCCTCCACTTCCAGCTTGCGCCCGCCCAGCAGACGCATCACCGCATGGGCCGTACGCTCACGTATGGGGCGCAGGCCTTGCATCGAACGTTTGCGCCGAGCCCGGGCAATCTGGTTGAACACCTCGATCAGGATCGAGAAACCAATCGCCGCGTACAGATAGCCTTTCGGGATGTGGAAGCCCAGGCCCTCGGCCGTCAGAGCAAAACCGATCATCATCAGGAAGCCCAGACACAGCATGATCACCGTCGGGTGCGCGTTGACGAAGCGGGTCAACGGCTTGCTGGCGACGATCATCAGACCGATGGAGATGATCACCGCGATCATCATCACCGCCAGTTCATCCACCATGCCGACGGCGGTGATTACCGCGTCCAGCGAGAACACCGCGTCGAGCACCACGATCTGCGCGACGATTGGCCAGAACAGCGCGTAAGCGGCGTTGCTCGAGCGCTGGCCGACGTGGCCTTCGAGTCGTTCGTGCAGCTCCATCGTCGCCTTGAACAGCAGGAACACACCACCGAACAGCATGATCAGGTCACGGCCGGAGAAGCTCTTGTCGAATACCTCGAACAACGGCTGCGTGAGGGTGACCAGCCAGGAAATACTCGCCAACAGGCCCAGACGCATGATCAGCGCCAGCGACAGGCCGATGATCCGCGCGCGATCGCGCTGATGCGGCGGCAGTTTGTCCGCCAGGATTGCGATAAACACCAGGTTGTCGATACCCAGCACCAGTTCCAGCACGATCAGAGTCAACAAGCCTAACCAGGCCGTGGGATCCGCTAACCATTCCATAAAATGTCTTGATCTCTCTTCAGTGAATTCAGGCTGCCGGGCACGGCAAAGTGCAACGCGAAGGCTCTGATGCCGCGTTGTCAACGATAGTCGGGAGTCGGAAAACCGGATGCTGCGAGTGCGTCAAGACCGCGCCATGGCGCGAGGAAAAAGTACGACTGGGAGGCTCCGAGAGGGTGTTCATGCAAATCCTGAATGAAAAATGGCCTTGGAGCGTACAGGCTCAGGGCACATTTTCTACAATGGCAAATCATTTCAAAATCTGTAAGAGCACAAGTAATGTGTTTTTCCTGTTGGCCCTTTCGCGAGCAAGCCCGCTCCCGCAGGGGTTATTCGTCGGACGCAAGTTCTGAGTTCAAAGAGGGGCCAATGTGGGAGCGGGCTTGCTCGCGAAGGGGTCATCAAACACGCCAGATCATCGCCCGGCAAAACGCAACCGCGACAACTGCCGCAAATCCCCTTCCACGTAATAATCGTTGGTCCAGCTGTCATCCACCGCCAACGGACTCACCTGCTTGAGCTCGAGTTTTTTCGCGAAATAGCGAAAGCGGTAATGCTCATAGAAACGCAGCAACTCCAGGCCATAGCGGTCCGCCAGATCGGTGTCGCCACGAATGATCAGGAAGTTCTCGTCATTGCCGTCACTGGCCGAGGTACTGAGGTTGTGACTGCCGCTGATGATGGTCGGCGCATCGGTGGTGAAGTCGGTGACCACGGCTTTGGTGTGCACCAGCAGGTTGCCCTTCTGGCCTTTCATGCTTTCCTTGAGCCAGCCTTCCAGCCCGGTATTGAGTAATGCCGTGGCGGCGAATTCGGCGGTGCGGTCGGCATGAAACCCGGTGATGCTGCTCGCGGTGTTTTGCAGACCGTAACGCAGGATGTCGTCATGCGGTTTGCCGAGCAGCGCGTTGAGAATCATGTCCGGCAGGGTAAAAGCCGTAACGAACAACACGTCCTTTTTGGCCGCCTCAATGATCTCGACGAACTCACGCAAATCGCCACCACCGCTGCGTGGCGAGAACCCGGCAAACAGCGGCTGCGTTGGGTCCATCGGGTTATGTTGAGTAATCCAGGTACGCGTCGCGCCGACATCGGTGGGGTTGGCCCAGACTTCATCGAAGGTTTGCAAATAACGCGTGGCAATCGTCACGTCGTCGAGCGTATGCACCACGTTGGCCTGGCGATACACGCCATTGGCAGTGAAATTGGTACTGCCGCACAGCACCGCCTGCGGTTGGCGCTGCCCGCTGCCATCGACACGGCTGAGGACAATAAATTTATCGTGGAAGATCTCGTGAGTGACGCGAGCGCGCTTGTTTGCCGCCGGCAACTTCGCCAGGTTCGCTTCGTTCAGGGCGGTATCGGAATCATCAGGTCGAGCGTGGTACAGCACACGCACTTGAACCCCGCGGGCGAACGCCGCGTTCACCGCATCGATGATCGCCTGCAACTGATACTCGTAGATCGCGATATCCAGCGCCCAATTGGCGTCGACAGCGCGCTCGATGTACCCGAGCAAACGCTCCAGCAGGCCGTTCTCCAGCCACAGTCGTGCCGCATCGGGCCAGGCTTCGATGGGCAGGTTCTTGTTGGCGCTGATCTGCGCGTCGAGCTCGGGAAACTTGCGCTGGAAGGCCTGACTGGCGGCCACGGCGCGGTTGAAGATCACGCTTTGATTGGCCGGATGACCATCGTCACTGGTGATGCTCAGCTCCAGCGATTCGCCCAGTTGCGGTGCATCCGCTGTGCCGTAGGCCAGATGCACGCGATAGTGCATCGTTGTCCCCGGTTCCACCGCGTAATAGGCCCAGCGGAATTTCTGCAAAGGGGCCTTATCGCTGGGCGTGGCGTGATACTGGGGGAAAGTGTGAGCCTTGCCGGGAAACGTCAGGCTGTTGAACAGGAACAACCACGGCCTGTCACCCTGCTGCTTCTCGATGGCGAAGCCGAGCAGGCCTTTGCGTCGGGGCTCGGCCAGATCCATGGCGAGCAACACGCCGTTGGTGCCGGCGTAGGCTTTGACGCGAAAATCGTCCTGAGGATTGGCGACCAGTACCCGCATGATTCACTCCTTGTGATTGGGCTGGGGTGGAGCATAGAGCAGCGCTGCAAGTTTGGATGATATCCGTTTGAACCGAGGTGACCTCTTCGCGAGCAAGCCCGCTCCCACAGGTCAAGCAGCATTCACATTCCTTGTGGGAGCGAGCCTGCTCGCGAAGAGGCCCGCTCAGGCATCACAGATCATCAATGTGCCGATAATCCACATTCAGCGCCGCCGCTAATTCCCGCGCCCGTGCCAATCGGATGGGCCCGCGCTCAATGTCGATCAACAATCCCGGACACTCCAGCGCCGGCATCGACGGCAAGGCTTTCAAACGCCCATCCGTGACCACCAGCAAGCGCTGCTGCTCGGCCGGAAAGCGCTTTTGCCGCTGCACCAGCCACTGCTGCGCCTGCGCCAACGCCGCCACCAATGGCGTGCCGCCGCCAGCGCCCAACGCCTCCAGCCAGGTACGCAAGCCACTCGACGCCTTCAGGCCCTGAACCTGCCATTTCGGCGTGGTACCGCTGGCGGTCAACAGTGCCAGTCGTGCCCGTTGCCGATAAGCGTCATCGAACAATTGTGCGAGCAGGCCTTTGGCATCACTTAATGCCTGATGCCGACGCGTCGAAGCCGACGCATCGACGATCACCAGCCACAACTCATGGGGAGAACGAGTGCGCAACTGGAACTGCAAATCCTCACGGGTTTGCGGGCGGCCGTTGAGCAGCGTCCCCGGCCAGCTCACCAAGCCGCTGCGCGCGGCATGGCGCTTGCCCTGGCGTCCGTGATCGAGGCGTCCGGCGCGGGGTCTGGCATTCGCCCCCGCGTCGGATCGGGGACGAATGCCGGTTACTTTTTTGGCCAGCTCGGCACTTCGCGGCGGGCACCCGTGGCCAGTGCCGGGGCGGGCATATCGCCCCACTGCCCCTGCCCCTCGCTCGGGTCGATTTGGGTATTGGCCGAGGTTTGCGCGGGTGGCTGCGGACTGGAAGAAGAGGACTCTTTACGGCGATGACGCAGGGCGAATTCCGCTACTGCGTCGATATCCTGCTCGGCAATCGCTTCAGCGCCGCGCCACGCCGCGTGAGCACGGGCGGCGCGCAGCCAGACCAGATCGGCACGCAAGCCATCGACGCCGGCCGCAAAGCAACGCTCAGTGATGCTCGCCAACGCATCGTCGTCCAGCGGAATGCTCGCCAAGGCGATGCGCGCCTGTTCGCAGCGTTCGCGCAGCGCTTGCTGCTGTGCTTCCCACTGCGCGCAGAACGCCTGTGGATCGCTGTCGAAATCCAGTCGGCGGCGGATAATCTGCCCGCGTTCGGTCGGCGCGGTGTGGCCGCTGAGAGCGACGTTCAGGCCGAAACGGTCAAGCAGCTGAGGCCGCAATTCGCCCTCTTCCGGGTTCATCGTGCCGATCAAGACGAACCGCGCCGAATGCCGATGGGAGATGCCGTCGCGTTCGATCAGGTTAGTGCCGCTGGCCGCCACATCAAGCAGCAGATCCACCAGATGATCGGGCAGCAAATTCACTTCATCGACGTAGAGCACACCACCGTCAGCCTTGGCCAATACACCGGGAGAAAACTGCGCACGGCCTGCGCTCAGCGCCGCGTCGAGATCGAGGGTGCCGACCAGACGCTCTTCGGTAGCGCCCAGCGGCAGCGTGACGAACTGCCCGCTCGCCAACAGATCGGCGAGGCCACGGGCCAGGGTCGATTTGGCCATGCCGCGCGGGCCTTCGATCAGCACGCCACCGATTTTCGGGTCGATGGCGGTGAGGCACAGCGCGAGTTTCAGGTCATCGGCGCCGACCACGGCGGAGAGCGGGAAATGCGGGGTGTCGGTCATCTTCAATACTCGGTCATGGTCGGTAGTTTGTCGGAAGATCGTTGGAGCCAAGCCTATTTTCTGTGGGAGCGAGCTTGCTCGCGAAAGCGGTGTTTCAGCTACAGAAATGCTGTCTGACACACCCTTCGCGAGCAAGCTCGCTCCCACAGGGGATTGCGGTGTGTCAGGTGTCTTCTTCTATATCCAGCAGCAGGTTTTCCAAGGCTTCTTTATACACGCCGGGTTCCTGCCACATTCCACGTTGTTGCGCTTCGAGCATGCGCTCGGTCATGTCGCGCAGCGCATGCGGATTGTGTTCGCGAACAAAATCCCGGGTCGCCGGATCGAGCAAATAAGCGTCGGCCAGCAACGCGTACTGATGATCGTCAATCAGCTGCGTGGTGGCATCGAAGGCGAACAGGTTATCGACCGTCGCCGCCAGCTCGAACGCGCCTTTATAGCCGTGGCGTTTGACCCCGTCGATCCATTTTGGATTGGCCGCCCGCGAGCGGATCACCCGGTTCAGTTCTTCTTTCAGGGTGCGGATTTTCGGCAGATCCGGCTGGCTGTGATCGCCGTGATAACTCGCCGCCGCTTCGCCGCGCAGGGTTTCCACCGCCGCGAGCATGCCGCCCTGAAACTGGTAATAGTCGTTGGAGTCGAGCAGGTCATGCTCGCGATTGTCCTGGTTCTGTAGCACCGCCTGCACCTGGCTCAGACGCTGGACGAACTGCTCGCGGGCGGCGGTGCCTTCGTCAGAACCGCCGTAAGCGTAGGCGCCCCAGTTCAGGTAGACCTCGGCCAGATCCTCGCGGGTCTGCCACAGGCGCCCGTCGATCGCGCCTTGCACACCGGCGCCGTAAGCCCCGGGCTTGGCGCCGAAGATCCGCCAGCCGGCCTGGCGCCGCGCCGCATCGGCATCCAGCCCGGATTGCAGCAGCGCTTCACGCTCGGCGCGCACTTTCGCCGCCAGCGGATTGAGGTCATCCGGTTCGTCCAGCGCCGCCACCGCTTGCACGGCCGCATCGAACAGGCGAATCAGGTTGGCAAAGGCATCGCGGAAGAAGCCCGAGACCCGCAGTGTGACATCGACCCTTGGCCGGTCGAGCAGGCTCAGCGGCAGAATCTCGAAGTCATCGACGCGCTGACTGCCGGTGGCCCACACCGGACGCACGCCCATCAGTGCCATGGCCTGAGCGATGTCGTCACCGCCGGTGCGCATGGTCGCGGTGCCCCACACCGACAGACCGAGCTGTCGCAGGTGATCACCGTGATCCTGCAAGTGGCGCTCAAGAATCAACGTGGCGGACTGGAAACCGATGCGCCACGCGGTGGTGGTCGGCAGGTTGCGCACGTCCACCGAGTAGAAGTTGCGCCCGGTGGGCAACACGTCGAGACGACCACGGCTGGGTGCGCCGCTTGGGCCGGCGGGGACGAAGCGACCGCCGAGGGCGTCGAGCAGGCCGCGCATTTCTGCGGGACCGCAGGCGTCGAGGCGTGGGGCGACGACTTCGCGCAGGTTATCAATGATCGCGCTCACTTCAGCCCAACACGCCCCTTGTGGGAGCGAGCTTGCTCGCGAAAGCGTCGTGTCAGTCGTCATTGATATACCTGACCCACCGCTTTCGGGAGCAAGCTCGCTCCCACAGGGGATTTGTAGTGTTTGGGAAATCAGTTGGGTGGCGAACAGTTCGAGCCGTTCGCGGGTATCACCGGCGCTGCGCCAGACTTCGTCGCTGACGTTTTGCAGCTCTATCGGACGTGGGCCGTTCCAGGGATCAGCGAGCGCACAATCCAGCGGATCAAAGCCCAATTCAAACGCCTTGGCCAACGCCCGCAGCAAACTCGACTGCGCGCCCTTGCCGTCGCCACGCGGAATGCGCAGCAAGGCCAGCAACGTATCGATGCGCAAACGTCCGGTCGGCGACTCGCCGAAAATGTGCAGGCCATCGCGAATCTGCGATTCCTTCAGGTCACATAAATAGGTGTCCAGACGCGGCAGCCAGATCGCTGCATCGGCGTCGCTGTCCAGACCGGCGTCTAGTTGCAGTTCGCGGTCGATCTGCGTTTCGCGCACCAGTTGCAGAATGTCGCGCTGCAGCTCGCGGGCGCGACGCGGATCGAGCAATTGCGCCTCGTAATATTCGTCAGCCAGCAGCTCCAGATTGCGCAACGGGCCGTAGGTTTCGGCGCGGGTCAGCGGCGGCATCAGGTGGTCGATGATCACCGCTTGCGTGCGCCGTTTGGCCTGGGCACCCTCGCCCGGGTCGTTGACGATAAACGGATAGATATTCGGCAGCGGCCCGAGCAGCGCGTCCGGCCAGCAATTCTCCGAAAGGCCCACGCCCTTGCCCGGCAGCCATTCGAGGTTGCCGTGCTTGCCGACGTGAATCACCGCGTGGGCACCGTAGGTGTTGCGCAGCCAGAAATAGAACGCCAGATAACCGTGCGGTGGCACCAGATCCGGGTCGTGGTACACCGCGCTCGGATCGACCTGATAACCGCGCGCCGGTTGAATGCCGACGAAGGTCAGGCCAAAACGCAGACCGGCGATCATCATCCGTCCGTCACGGCACATCGGATCGTTTTGCGGCGCGCCCCAGCGTTCCAGCACTGCCGCGCGATTGGCTTCCGGCAGCGCGTTGAACATCGCCAGATAGGCGTCCATCGCCAGGCTTTGCTGGCACGGACGCAGGTCGATGCTGTCGAGGTCATTGCTGACGCCGCCGAGCAATTGCTGGATCAACGCGGTGCCGCTGTCCGGCAACTCGGCCGCCAGCGGAAAACCTTCCGCCTGCAACGCCCGCAGGATATTCAACGCTGCCGCTGGTGTGTCGAGACCGACGCCATTGCCGATCCGACCATCGCGGGTCGGGTAGTTAGCGAGGATCAGCGCGATGCGTTTTTCCGCGTTCGGCAGCCGCGCCAGATCGCTCCAGCGCCGGGCCAGTTCGGCGACGAAATCCATGCGCTCGGGTTGCGCCCGGTAGCAGACCACGTCGGACTGACTGCGCTCACTGCGCCAGGCCAGATCCTTGAAGCTGATCGGACGGCTGATGATGCGCCCATCAAGTTCCGGCAAGGCGATGTGCATCGCCAGATCCCGTGGCCCGAGGCCCTGCTCGCTGTCGCGCCAGCCCGGTTCGTTGTCCTGAGCGCAGATCGCCTGAATCACCGGAATATCGCGCCGGAACGGCCGCAGATGCGGGGCTTCCGGACTGGATTGCGCGAAGCCGGTGGTGTTGAGAATCACCGCCGCCTCGACCTCATCCAGCCAGTCCTCGACCACACTCAGGCAGCCGGGTTCTTTCAGGCTGGCGACGGCAATCGGCAACGGATTAAGCCCCGCCGCCTGCAAGCGCTGGCAGAACACATCGATGAACGCGGTGTTGGCCGCTTGCAAATGCGAGCGATAAAACAACACCGCCGTCACCGGGCGACCCGGCTGCCAATCGGCTTGCCAGTCGCTCAGTGCGGCGGTGTTTTTCTGTGGGTGGTAAATCGCCGTACGCGGCAGCGCTTGCGGCTCGCCCCAGGCGTAATCCCGCGCCAGCCAGCGGTTGGCCAGACAACGAAAGAAATCCAGCGCATTGCCCATGCCGCCCTGACGCAGGAACTGCCAGAGGCGGTCGCGATCTTCGGCGGGCACGGTGCTCAGGTCGCTGAGTTCCGGGTCGGGACGGTCATCACCGGGCACCAGAATCACCTGCACGCCGCGCTCGGACAATTCCACCAGACGCTCGACGCCGTAACGCCAATAGGCGATGCCGCCGTGCAGCGAAATCAGAATGACCTTGGCGTGACGCAACACCTCATCGACATACAGATCGACCGAGGCGTGATTCTGCACCTGCATCGGATTGGCCAGGCGCAGGCTCGGGTAATCCTCGGGCAGTTGCTGCGCCGCTTCGGCGAGCAGCGCCAGGCTGGAATCGCCGCTGCACAGGATCACCAGCTCGGCGGGGGTTTGTCCAAGGTCGGCAATGTTGTCATCCGACACGAAACCGCCGGGCTGGGTCCTGAGCAGGTGCATGGCTTAAACGCTGAGCGCGGCGCGCAGTTGCGCTTCGAGTTGCGCAGCGTCGAGTTCCTGACCGATCAGCACCAGACGGGTGACGCGCGCTTCGTCAGCACCCCACTGGCGGTCGAAGTGCTTGTCGAAACGCGTGCCTACGCCTTGAATCAACAGGCGCATCGGCTTGTTCGGAATCGCCGCGAAGCCCTTCACGCGCAGGATGCCGTGCTTGACCACCAGTTGCATCAGCGCGTCGAGCAGCAGGCTTTCGTCGGCTTGCGGCAGTTCGATCGAGATCGAATCGAAGGCGTCGTGATCGTGGTCATCGTGATCGTCATCACCGTCGTGGTGGTGGTCGTGATGGCTGTGGCGGCTGTCGATGTGTTCTTCAGAGCCGGCGCCGAGGCCGATCAGCACGTCCAGCGGCAGGCGACCGTTGCTGGCTTCGATGATTTTTACTGCGGGCGGCAGTTCTTCGGCGACTTCAGCGCGAACGCGAGCCAGATCTTCCGCGCTGGTCTGGTCGGCCTTGTTGAGGATCACCAGATCGGCGCTGGCCAGTTGGTCGGCGAACAGCTCATGAAGTGGCGATTCGTGATCGAGGTTCGGATCGAGTTTGCGCTGGGCATCGACCTGATCCGGGAACGCGGCGAAGGTGCCAGCGGCCACGGCCGGGCTGTCGACCACGGTGATCACCGCGTCAACTGTGCAGGCGCTGCGAATTTCCGGCCACTGGAAAGCTTGCACCAGCGGTTTTGGCAGGGCCAGACCGGACGTCTCGATCAGGATGTGGTCGAGATCACCGCGACGCGCAACCAGTTCGCGCATAACCGGGAAGAACTCTTCCTGCACCGTGCAGCACAGGCAGCCGTTGGCCAGTTCATAGACGCGGCCGGTGGCTTCTTCTTCGGTGCAGCCGATGGTGCATTGCTTGAGGATTTCACCGTCGATGCCCAGTTCGCCGAATTCGTTGACGATCACGGCGATGCGACGGCCCTGAGCGTTGTCGAGCATGTGTCGCAGCAAGGTGGTTTTGCCCGAGCCGAGAAAACCGGTGACGATGGTGACGGGGAGTTTGGCCAGTGTTTTCATCGGATGCCCTTTGGCAAGGTGGCGGGCATACGGGACGAGATCCGCTGCGAACGTGCGCGCGGAAGAATTCGCCACCGGATCACCCCGCCCGGTTGTAGTGAGAAATCTGTCACGAGGCAGGTCTCCTGGCTGACGGTGTTCAGGCCTTGGGCCCGGCATTCGCTGCGCCTTCCCGCTGGCTCTGTGGATTGAGCTGGCAGTGGCGTGGCAACGAATTTCACCGTTCACAGTTGCGGGGGCAGCCGCGGCTTTGACCGCGTTCCCTTCTTAGCTTCGGCGTGGGCCGAAGAACCTCGAAAGCGCAAGGCTACGCATCGGGTGGTGACCGGTCAATGGTTGGATTGGGGGCATATCCGTTACTGCGGGTGTCGCCGCTGGCGGTTTCGCTCTTACAGCGAGTCACCTTTTCCAAACGCCGAAAAGGTAACCCAAAAGGCTTTGCCCCGGCGTACGGCACTTCGCTGAGGCTCAGTGTTCCCTCGCTACGGTATCCATCCGGGGGCATCGCCTCCGGTTTGCTTCGCTGCACCTCCTCTCGATGGATGCGGCTTCGCCGCATGGCGCTGCGCGCCTAACCCCCGGATGGACACCTTCGCTCGGCCTGCCGAAGGGGCTGAAGATCAAAAGCCACATCAAAAGCCAAAGCCAAAGCCAAAGCAGATCAAAAGATCACAGCCTTCGGCAGTTCCTACATGGGATTGGGTGTATTCAGTTGGAGATTGGTCGGCTGACAGGCCGCCTTCGCGAGCAAGCCCGCTCCCACAGTGGATTGGGGTAGGCAGTTGGAGATTGGTAGGCTGGTCGGCCGCCATCGCCAGCAGGCTGGCTCCTACAATTTAGAGAGCGTGCACCCCATGCGGCGAAGCCGCCCCACTCAACACAATGAGCGTTAGCTCGAGTAAAGCTTTTGATCTGAGGGCCCGTCGGCAGGCTGAGTGGAGGGGTTTATCCGGGGGTGGGAGCGTAGCGACCGTTTGGCGAAGCCAAACACAGCGAGAGGAGGTGCAGCGAAGCAAACCGTAGGCGCTGCCCCCCGGATGAATCCCGGAGCGAAGGAACCCGAGCCTAGGCGAGGGCCGAACGTCAGGGCACAGACCTTTTGGTTACTTTTGGGGCGTTTGCCAAAAGTGACCCGCCGTAAGGGCGGAACCTTAGGAGGCCGTTACCGCAGCAACGGATCCACCCACAAAATTGACTACATTCCCCAACCCATGCTCTCCTACACAACTTGTTACGGGTGCCCTTCACAGGGTGAAACGGGAAACCGGTGAATCATGTGCTTTACTCAAAGCCATGTCAGTCCGGTGCTGCCCCCGCAACGGTAAGCGAGCGAAGCGTCGAATCCACTGTGCCGTACGGCATGGGAAGGTGACGCTTGCAGGTCGGCCTGACGCCAACCCCTCGTGAGCCCGGAGACCGGCCCGCAACACACAGTGCGCATTTTGCGTCGCTGAACATAACAAACCCGCGGTGGGCGGGCGCTGTTCGAACCTCTGCGTGCCCGACTCGCAGGGGTTTTCATGCGCTCTATCAACCCGCTGACACTCCAGAGGGAAGCGCCATGTCAATCATCAGCAGCACCGGCAGCAACACCGACAAAATCTCCAGCACCGCCACGTTGAGCCAACGCCTGACCGCCGCCATTTTCGCGTCGATCCTGGGTGCCAGCCTCGTGTACTTCGCCGGCTTCTCGCACATCGAAGCGGTGCACAACGCCGCTCACGATACCCGCCACAGCGCTGCGTTCCCGTGCCACTGAGACCTGCCGACATGATCAAGCGTATTGCGCAAACCGCAGGCTTCACCGGTCTGCTGGCCGCCCTGCTGCTGACCCTGCTGCAAAGCTTCTGGGTCTCGCCACTGATTCTGCAGGCCGAAACCTTCGAGAAATCCGAACCGGTGGCCGTTCACGAACACGCCGCCGGCACAGCCGCACACACTCACGACGCCGAAGCCTGGGAGCCGGAAAACGGCTGGCAACGCGTGGTCTCGACCACCGGCGGCAATCTGGTGGTGGCGGTCGGTTTCGCCCTGATGCTCGCGGGTCTATACACCCTGCGCGCACCGACCAAAACCTCGCAGGGCCTGCTCTGGGGCCTGGCCGGTTACGCGACCTTCGTCCTCGCGCCGACTCTGGGCCTGCCGCCTGAACTGCCGGGCACCGCTGCGGCCGATCTGGCTTCGCGGCAAACGTGGTGGATCGGCACCGCCGCCTCCACCGCAGTCGGCCTGGCCTTGATCGTGTTCAGCCGTCACTGGTTGATGAAGCTGTTGGGCGTGGCGATCCTGGCCGTGCCGCACGTGATTGGCGCACCGCAACCGGAAGTGCACTCGATGCTCGCCCCGGAAGCGCTGGAAGCCCAGTTCAAAATCGCTTCGCAGTTGACCAACGTGGCGTTCTGGCTGGCCCTGGGCCTGATCAGCGCCTGGTTGTTCCGCCGCAAAAGCGCTGGTCAATACCACGCATGACCGATGACCGCGCAGCGCCGACTTTCGTGGTCGGCCTGGGCTGCCAGCGCGGCTGCCCGGCCAGTACGCTGCGCGCGTTACTCGATCAGGCATTACAGGCACATCGCATCGAACTCGAAGCGGTCAAGGCATTGGCCAGCATCGATTTGAAACGCGATGAGCCCGGTTTGCAGGAGCTGGCCGCGCAACTGGCCTTGCCGCTGTTGTATTTCAGTAGCGACGAATTGGCCAGTTACCAGCAGCGGCTAAGCCATCATTCACAGATCGCCTACGAGCGCACCGGTTGCTATGGCGTCGCGGAAAGTGCTGCGCTAGCTCTCGCCGAGCAGTTGATCCAAGCTCCGGCAAAACTGCTGATTTCACGGCAGAAATACGCTCAGGCGACACTGGCATTGGCCGGCGCTGCGTAAAATCCCGATAATCCCCCTGTTTGATCATGAGCAATCTTCATCTGAAGTGTTGCCCTGCCCCGTTTTTCACAGGATTTCTTCATGACCGTCTACTTCATCGGCGCCGGCCCCGGCGACCCGGAATTGATCACTGTCAAAGGCCAGCGGCTGATCCGCAGTTGCCCGGTGATCATCTACGCAGGTTCGCTGGTTCCGGCCGCCGTGCTGGAGGGGCATCAGGCCGAAACCGTGGTCAACAGCGCCGAATTGCATCTGGAGCAGATCATTGATTTGATCAAAACTGCCCATGCCAAGGACCAGGATGTGGCGCGGGTGCATTCGGGTGATCCAAGCCTGTATGGCGCGATTGGCGAGCAGATTCGTTATCTGCGCGAGTTGCAGATTCCGTTCGAGATCATTCCCGGCGTGACGGCTACGGCTGCTTGCGCGGCGTTGCTGGGCGCGGAACTGACGCTGCCGGACGTTTCGCAGAGCGTGATTCTGACTCGCTACGCCGATAAGACTGCGATGCCGGCGGGTGAGGAACTGAGCAGTCTGGCGCAGCATGGCGCCACCATGGCGATTCACCTGGGAGTCAATCATCTGCAGAAGATCATTGGCGAACTGCTGCCACATTACGGCGCGGATTGCCCGATTGCGGTGATTCACCGGGCGACTTGGCCGGATCAGGATTGGGTGGTGGGGACACTGGAGGATATTGTCGCGAAGGTGGAGGCCAAGGGGTTTCGGCGTACGGCGTTGATTCTGGTTGGACGGGTGTTGGGGAGTGAGGTATTTAGCGAGTCATCGCTGTATCGTGCGGGGCATGCACACCTGTACAGGCCCTGAATCATATGGGATTGGGTGCCAACCTGTGGCGAGGGGATTTATCCCCGATGAACTGCGCAGCAGTTCCTTTTTTGGGGCTGCTTCGCAACCCATCGGGGATAAATCCCCTCGCCACACAATAAACAGGCACTCATTAATTAAGTGCATAAAAAAACGGCGCTCACGGGGCGCCGTTTTTCATGTTCGCAGTGAACACCTTACTCAGTAGTAGGCGTTTTCTTTCTGCGTGTGGTCGGTCACGTCGCGAACACCTTTGAGCTCTGGAATACGCTCGAGCAAGGTGCGTTCGATGCCTTCCTTCAGGGTCACGTCGGCCTGGCCGCAGCCTTGGCAGCCGCCGCCGAACTGCAGCACGGCGATGCCGTCCTCAACCACATCGATCAGGCTGACCTGACCGCCGTGGCTGGCCAGCCCCGGGTTGATTTCAGTTTGCAGGTAGTAGTTGATGCGCTCATTGACCGGGCTGTCGGCGTTGACCATCGGTACTTTGGCGTTTGGCGCCTTGATGGTCAGCTGGCCGCCCATGCGGTCGGTGGCGTAATCGACGACGGCATCGTCGAGGAACGCTTCGCTGAACGAGTCGATGTAAGCGGTGAAGCTTTTCAGCCCCAGCGCGGTATCTTCAGGTTTTTCTTCGCCCGGCTTGCAGTAGGCAATGCAGGTTTCGGCGTACTGGGTGCCAGGCTGGGTGATGAAGACGCGGATGCCGATGCCCGGGGTGTTCTGCTTGGAGAGCAGATCGGCCAGGTAATCGTGGGCGGCGTCGGTAATGGTAATAGCGGTCATGGAAACTCCTCGCAGGCTTGGGCGCAGTTTACGCCAATCATTGCGCCGGACAAAGTCCTAGTATTTTTGTCGGGAAAGCTCGGCAGCCGATTGACCGACGGGTTCGCGATCAATCCGCGCTTTAAGCCACTGATAGCTGCGTTTTTCCACCCATTCGTAACTCAGCCACGAGCCCACACCGATGGCCAGAGCACAGATAACGAACATCAGATACGGGTTGATCCCGTAGCGCCGCGCAATAAAACCACCCGCCGACAGCACCAGTACGTGCATCAGGTACACCGAATAGGAACAGTCACCGAGCCATTTCATCACCCGGCTGCGCTCGACGTAGCGTTCCAGTGCGATACAGGACATCACCAGCACCGCGCTCGGCACGCCCCAGTTCAACAACCTTGGCGCCGGTGCCAGGTGATAGATCGCCATCATCGCAGCACCAATCGCCACCAGCGGCAGCCACAGCCCCGCGCCGATCCAGCCCCGGCGATACAGCACGCCAATGCCGATCCCCAGCAAAAACTCGTAAACGATGTCCGAACGGTAGAACTCATTGAGCCAGCCGAACGCCTGGCACGCCGAAAACAGCAACGCGGCGACCACCAGCAAGCGCAGCTGCCAGCGGAACACCAGCGCGCATGCAAACAACACATAAAAGAACATTTCGTAGTTGAGAGTCCAGCCGACATTCAGCGTCGGATAAATCCCATAGCCGCCGGGGTTTTGCGCAGGGATGAATAACAACGACGCGAGGAAATGCGCCCAGTCCACCGTCTGATCCGGCAACATTGGCCGGGCGAACAGCACCAGCAACGCCATCAACAGCGTGTACAGCCAGTACGCCGGGACGATGCGAAAAAGTCGGTACAGCAGGAAGCGCACGGGCGGCAGCGCTTTGCTTTCAGTGGAGAGGAAAATCACCAGACCACTGATAACGAAGAAAACATCGACGCCGACTGCGCCCTTGTCGATGAAGAATTGCCCGACCGGGCCGCGCGCCTTGAAGTCGAAGAAAATCTGCATGAAGTGGTGACAGACCACCGTCCACGCGGCAAGCGCTCGCAGGGCCTGCACTGAAATCAACATCAGCCGCTCCCGATCACAATTGCAAAAAACACCACTTCACCCTGTGGGAGCGAGCCTGCTCGCGAAAGCGACGGCACATTCAACTTATTCGGCGCCTGACACTCCGCCTTCGCGAGCAGGCTCGCTCCCACAGGGGATTTGTGTGTTACCTGAAGCTATGACAGTCGGCCTGTATTAAACGATCAAAGATTCTGGTAGCGGTTCATGTCCAGCACGCCCTCTTCCACCGGATCGGTTTCGTGGAGGTATTGGCTCAGATCGTGGAAATAGAACCAGAATTGCGGATGACTGCGGCGAATCCCCCAGCGTTCGACGATTTTTTCGAACTGCTGCGCATCCTTGGCATTCTCCATTGCATCGACAAAGACCGGCACTTGCTCGGCCGGAATGTTGAAGATGAAATTCGGATAGCTGCTCAGTACGCCCGGGTAGATGGTCAAGGTGTCCAGCCCTGGCTGATAGCGCAGCGACTCGCCCAACAGGAACGCCACGTTACTGTGCGCACGGTTGCGCAGCAGGCTGTACATCTCGCGTTTGCCGCTGCGGTTTTCGATGCGCAACATGGTTGCTTCCGGCAACTGGTCGATGACCTTCAAACCGGCGGCCGGACGTGACGTCAGGCGACTCAGCGCCTGCTCGGCATTTTGCAGGGCCGGGTCGATATTCGGCCGCGAGCAGTAGGCGCCGTCACAGCGGTTGATCGGATCGGGCCGCGCATTCAGATCGCCGTAACGCGCCAGCAACTGCATGGCGAAGTCGTATTTCGGGTCCTTCGGATCGAGTTTCAGCGCGGTCGGCTTGTCGTCATCGATGGCTTCGTAGTCGAGCCACATCTTGAACTGGCCGCTGCTCTGATACCAATCGTCGAGGTAGTCCTCGCGGGAATCGGCCGGCATCAGGCGCAGGAAATTCTGTTCGGCGCCGTTGCGGATCAGGTCGAAATACAGGCGGGTCTGCGCCTGATGGGAAACGTTGCCGAACACATCGAAGTTGACCGCCAACTGGTAATAGGTGCGCTCCAGCAGCGGATAGTCGAACAGCCACATCGTCTGTGGCACTTCGCCGATCAGGCCTTTGGTCACCGAGGCGCTGTCGAAGTGACGGAAAATGCTCAGCAGCGCGTTGTCGTTGCCGGCCCACAGCGTCGACCAGCTCGGCGCCGGTAAATCGGCGTAGCTGTCGCGACGCAGCGCTTCGTACTGGTTTCGTTTGTCGCGGTAGTTGTGCCACAGACTCAGGACGCTGCCGACGTCATCGTTCTGACCTGGCATCGCCAGCAGCGGCGTGGCCTGGCCGCGATAGACCGGGTCGGTGATGTACAGGTCGTGCTCCGGCGCCTGGAACAGCGCCCAGAAGTTGTCGCGGATCACGTCCGTCGCAATCTGCCCACGGCACACCGGCCCACGAATGAAGGTGCGTACGAAGTATTCGGCGTTATCGAGCATGAACTGATAGCGCGCCTGCGCCGGAATCGCCTCAAAGGTCGCAAACGGGTTGGCCCGACTCTGCGGGCCGTAACCCGGCAACGCACTGACCTGCCAGTTGCCGCTGTAGAACAGGCTCTTGACCCGCGCCATCTTCGCCGCGCTCAGCGGATAGGTGATGTGGGTCTTGTGCACGATCACCCCTTGCACCGGCCACAAACGGTAGTAAACCTGAGTGCCCGGGTCGTCATTCGGGCGACGGGTGGCGATCAGGTCGATCGGCTGGCCGCTCGGCGTGCGCGAACGCACCCACTGGAAGTAATGCCCAGGCTCACCGTCCTTGAAATAGAGGTGCGCGAGGAACCAGTGTTCGAACAACCAACGCCCAACCAGACTTTCCCGCGCCCCCGGCTGGTTGAGCAGGTTTTCCCACTGGACGATTTGCAGCGCTTCTTTGGCGCTCGGCGCCAGACCTTGCTCGTCGATCGGCGCACCGGATGCCAGCCAGCGTTGCAGGGTCTGGTATTGCTGATCGGTCAGGCCGGTCACCGCCAGCGGCATGCCTTCTTTCGGGTGGGCGCCGGCATAGCCTTCAAACTCGGCGGGCATCGCACACATGTTTTCCCGTTGCAGGCCGAGGACGATGTCTTCCGGCAGTTTGGCGTTGGGCGTCAGCGGGGTTTTGTGACCCAGTTCCAGCATCCGCGCCATCAATGCGGCCTGACTGCCTTGGGCATCAAGTACCGAATAAAAGCCTTTCTGCTGCCAGGCACGTTTGCCGAAGGCGTCGTAGAACAATCGAGTGGTCGGCGCGGCTTGAGTACGCTCGCCATCGTAGACCGGCATCTTGCTCGCGCCCCGCCCTGCACCTTCGCCGCTGCCCAGATTGAGCTGGCAGGCAGAGTCGTAGCAGGCATGGCAGGCCACACACTTCTCGGTGAAGATTGGCTGAATATCTCGGGTATAAGAGATCGCGGGCTCTTGCGCAACGGCGCCGCAGCTTAAGAACAGCATGAAAATGCTGATGACGCGGTACGACATGCCCATGATCCCGATCGTGAAAAAAACGCCGCGATTCTACAGTATGACGCCCGTACCAACATGAGCGATATTCATGCAAAACCACCACACGCTCCAAAACCACACAGGTTTGTTATGATCCCGGCCCTTCGTCATGGTCTTTTCGAGTAGTCCCAATGTCCGATCGCAGCGTCCGTCTTCAAGCTCTCAAGCAAGCCCTCAAAGAGCGCATCCTGATTCTCGACGGCGGCATGGGCACGATGATCCAGAGCTACAAGCTCGAAGAACAGGATTATCGCGGCAAACGCTTCGCTGACTGGCCGAGTGACGTCAAGGGCAACAACGATCTGTTGGTGATCACCCGTCCGGACGTGATCGGCGGCATCGAAAAGGCTTATCTGGATGCCGGCGCCGACATTCTGGAAACCAACACCTTCAACGCCACGCGCATTTCCATGGCCGACTACGGCATGGAAGAGCTGGCGTACGAATTAAACGTAGAAGGCGCACGACTGGCGCGCAAGGTGGCCGACGCCAAGACCGCCGAGAACCCGGACAAGCCGCGCTTCGTCGCCGGCGTACTCGGCCCTACCAGCCGCACCTGCTCGCTGTCGCCAGACGTCAACAACCCCGGCTACCGCAACGTCACCTTCGATGAACTGGTGGAGAACTACACCGAGGCCACCAAAGGCCTGATCGAGGGCGGCGTCGATCTGATCCTGATCGAAACCATCTTCGACACCCTCAACGCCAAAGCCGCGATCTTCGCTGTGCAAGGGGTGTTCGAAGAGCTGCACATCGAACTGCCGATCATGATTTCCGGGACCATCACCGATGCGTCCGGCCGCACCCTGTCCGGCCAGACCACCGAAGCGTTCTGGAACTCCGTGGCCCACGCCAAGCCAATTTCGGTCGGCCTCAACTGCGCCCTCGGCGCCAGTGAACTGCGTCCGTACCTGGAAGAGCTGTCGAACAAGGCCAGCACCCACGTTTCGGCGCACCCGAACGCCGGTCTGCCGAACGAATTCGGCGAGTACGACGAGTTGCCGGTGGACACCGCCAAGGTCATCGAAGAATTCGCCCAGAGCGGTTTCCTCAACATCGTCGGCGGTTGCTGCGGCACCACCCCGGGCCACATCGAAGCCATCGCCAAGGCCGTGGCGGGTTACGCACCGCGGCAGATTCCGGACATCCCCAAGGCCTGCCGCCTCTCGGGCCTGGAGCCGTTCACCATCGATCGCAGCTCGCTGTTCGTCAACGTCGGCGAGCGCACCAACATCACCGGTTCCGCCAAGTTCGCCCGTCTGATCCGTGAAGACAACTACACCGAAGCCCTGGAAGTCGCCCTGCAGCAGGTCGAGGCCGGCGCGCAGGTGATCGACATCAACATGGACGAAGGCATGCTCGATTCGAAGAAGGCCATGGTGACCTTCCTCAATCTGATCGCCGGTGAACCGGACATCTCTCGCGTGCCGATCATGATCGACTCCTCGAAATGGGAAGTGATCGAAGCCGGCCTCAAGTGCATTCAGGGCAAGGGCATCGTCAACTCGATCAGCATGAAAGAAGGCGTCGAGCAGTTCATCCACCACGCCAAACTGTGCAAACGCTACGGCGCTGCAGTGGTGGTGATGGCGTTCGACGAAGCCGGCCAGGCCGACACCGAAGCGCGCAAGAAAGAAATCTGCAAACGCTCCTACGACATTCTGGTCAACGAAGTCGGCTTCCCGCCGGAAGACATCATCTTCGACCCGAACATCTTCGCCGTGGCCACCGGCATCGAAGAACACAACAACTACGCTGTGGACTTCATCAACGCCTGTGCCTACATCCGCGACGAACTGCCGTATGCGCTGAGTTCCGGCGGCGTGTCCAACGTGTCGTTCTCGTTCCGTGGCAACAACCCGGTGCGTGAAGCGATTCACTCGGTGTTCCTGCTGTACGCGATCCGCGCCGGCCTGACCATGGGTATCGTCAACGCCGGTCAGCTGGAAATCTACGACCAGATCCCGCAGGAGCTGCGTGATGCCGTCGAAGACGTGATCCTCAACCGCACGCCGGAAGGCACCGACGCCCTCCTCGCCATCGCCGACAAGTACAAGGGCGACGGCAGCGTCAAGGAAGCCGAGACCGAAGAGTGGCGCAGCTGGGAGGTCAACAAGCGTCTGGAGCACGCGCTGGTCAAGGGCATCACCACCCATATCGTCGAAGACACCGAAGAGTCGCGCCAGTCGTTCGCCCGCCCGATCGAAGTGATCGAAGGCCCGCTGATGTCCGGCATGAACATCGTCGGCGACCTGTTCGGCGCCGGCAAAATGTTCCTGCCGCAGGTGGTGAAATCCGCACGAGTGATGAAACAGGCCGTAGCGCATCTGATCCCGTTCATCGAACTGGAAAAAGGCGACAAGCCGGAAGCCAAGGGCAAGATCCTGATGGCCACGGTCAAAGGCGACGTGCACGACATCGGCAAGAACATCGTCGGCGTGGTACTGGGCTGTAACGGCTATGACATCGTCGACCTCGGCGTGATGGTCCCGGCGGAAAAGATCCTCCAGGTCGCCAAGGAAGAAAAGTGCGACATCATTGGCCTGTCCGGGCTGATCACTCCGTCGCTCGACGAGATGGTCCACGTGGCCCGCGAGATGCAGCGTCAGGATTTCCATCTGCCGCTGATGATCGGTGGCGCGACCACGTCCAAGGCGCACACCGCGGTGAAGATCGAGCCGAAGTACAGCAACGATGCGGTGGTCTACGTCACCGACGCCTCGCGTGCGGTTGGTGTGGCGACGCAGTTGCTGTCCAAGGAACTCAAGGCCGGTTTCGTCGAGAAGACCCGTCTGGAATACGTCGATGTGCGTGAGCGCACCGCCAACCGCAGCGCCCGGACCGAGCGTCTGAGCTACGCGGCGGCGATTGCCAAGAAGCCGCAGTTCGACTGGGCCAACTACGCGCCGGTCAAACCGACTTTCACCGGCACCCGGGTGCTGGACAACATCGACCTCAATGTTCTGGCCGAGTACATCGACTGGACGCCGTTCTTCATCTCCTGGGACCTCGCTGGCAAATTCCCGCGCATTCTCGAAGACGAAGTGGTCGGTGAAGCGGCCACCGCGCTGTACAAGGACGCGCGGGAAATGCTCACCAAGCTGATCGACGAGAAGCTGATCAGCGCCCGTGCGGTATTCGGTTTCTGGCCGGCCAATCAGGTGCATGACGACGACATCGAACTGTACGGCGATGACGGCAAGCCAATGGCACGCCTGCATCACCTGCGTCAGCAGATCATCAAGACCGACGGCAAGCCGAACTTCTCGCTGGCCGACTTCGTCGCCCCGAAAGACAGCGAAGTGACCGACTACGTCGGTGGTTTCATCACCACCGCCGGCATCGGCGCCGAAGAAGTCGCCAAGGCCTATCAGGACGCTGGCGACGACTACAACTCGATCATGGTCAAGGCACTGGCCGACCGCCTGGCCGAAGCCTGCGCCGAGTGGCTGCACCAGCAAGTGCGCAAAGAGCACTGGGGTTACGCCAAGGACGAAGTGCTGGACAACGACGCGCTGATCAAAGAGCAGTACTCCGGTATCCGTCCGGCACCGGGTTATCCGGCCTGCCCGGATCACACCGAGAAGGCCACGCTGTTCACCCTGCTCGACCCCGAGGCCAGCGAAATGCGTGCCGGGCGCAGCGGCGTGTTCCTCACCGAACACTACGCGATGTTCCCGGCAGCCGCGGTCAGCGGCTGGTACTTCGCCCATCCGCAGGCGCAATATTTCGCCGTGGGCAAGGTCGACAAGGACCAGGTGCAGAGCTACACCTCGCGCAAAGGTCAGGAACTGAGCGTGACCGAGCGCTGGCTGGCGCCCAACCTCGGTTACGACGAGTGATCGGCCGGTCAATCCCCGGGGGTGCCGGGGATTGACCTTCACCACGCTTTACGCGCCTGACAACGACCTGGACGAGCCGGGCCTCGGTGCGGAGGCAGACGATTCGATGTGTTCGATCTCCTGTCGCGATAACTCGATGAGCCGGGCATTGCGCTCGGCCGCCTGGTCGAACAGCCTGCTCAGATACAGTGGATCGTCGACACTTAGCCCTTCATCTTCGCCCTCCTCCTGCCATTGCGCTTCATCGAGCTTGCTGAATGCTTCAGGCTGCTGCTCGCGCAGGTAGTCGAGCCAGTAGTCGCGCTGAATCAGGTCCTCCAGAAACCGCTCGGAGCGTTCGGCGTTGAGTATCTCGGCCCGGGCACTGACCAATTGCTGCGGGGTAACGCCGGACGCGAACGTCATGTTTTTCGGTTGTCCCGGCAATTCCAGCCCGTCGTCCCAGCCCCCGGTCAGCCCGATGCGATAGCCCAGGCGCACCTCGGCTTCGTCAAAACCGCTGCTCGCCGCGGCGCTGCGCGCCAGCTCATCGACTTTGTCCAGGCGGAACAGCTGGCGTGACAATGCCAACAAGGCCTGCCCCCTGATACCCGGACGACCGGCCGGCAAATCGAGCAAGGCGTTATAGGTGAACACTTTGCTCTCCAGGCCGCTGAAGGTGAGGATCCGTCCGTCAACGCAGGTGCCATGGGTGGTGGAGCCGGCGAAGATGACCTCGCGCAGTTGCGTATTGCTGGCGGCGGCCTCCATGACCGTCCACACCCGCCGGGTCAGATCGGCATTGGCGATCCTGAATTCGCGGGTGTCCTGCAGACGTTCGAGCAAATGAAAGAACGCCGCGCTGTCCGGCTCCGCCGCCAACTGGTCCCACAACTGGCCGCGAGTGACCATCTGTTCGGGTGCCAGATTGGCCAGCCACGGGGCCTTCTGCTGGACATCCGCCGGTTCCGGCGGCAGGGTCTCGTCGGACTCGAAACTGTCGGTGGTTTCGCTCAGCCCGCCGGTGGCATCATCGACCATTTCCTCCAGCTCCGTAACCGAAAAACCCAGGACCTGCTGGTAGCCGGTGCGCGTCTGATACGCCCGGATCTGCTCCAGCGTCTGTGGCGAGAGGTTGTAGTTGTCGGTCAGGTCGGTGCCGCCGATCAGGTCATCATGGTCTCCCTCGAGCGCTGACTCAGGAATCGTGGTGATGTCGTTACGACTCAGTACCAGCCTTCGCAGGTATTGCGCGTCGAGCGTACCGGCCGGCCATTCGGTCAGGTTGTTGCTGGCAAGATCAAGGCTCTCCAGGCGAGGCAGGAAACTGACGTCAAACGCCTCGAAATTGTTGTAGCTCACATCCAGCCAGCGCAGATGCTCAAGACCGGACAACGCCTCGTACAGCGGCCCCGCGTCGTCGAACCCATTGCTGGAAAGCTCCAGCCATTCCAGCGCACTCATGTGCCGGACCGCTTCCGGCAACGTTGTCAGCTCATTGCCATTGAGCACCAGATTGCGTACTTGGTTAAACGCCGCAAGAAAATCGTTGGAACCCTCGGCCGTGAGCATCACACCTGTCAGGTTCAGGCGCTCGACGTGGGCAAAGTCCTGCGGCAGCCGCGGCAGATCGCCCAGTTGCAGCCCGTTGAGATGCAGCACAACCTCCGCCTGAGCCTGCGCGCCGGGCAATCGTGCCCGCCAGCAGGTGAGGATGCGCCAGGCCGCCAGGTTGCGGGTCTGCGACGAGATGGACCAGTCGGTTCCGCGGAAATTACGGGTGTAGAGCCAGCCATTGAGGGTGCGCACCAGGGTATCGTAAGTCTCGCTCCAGCCGACGATGCGTGCGCTGATCTGCGTATCCGCAAGCCCGCTGCCGCGCAACTCTTCGATGGCCTGCAAGGCCTGCTCATCGGTCAGGGCCGGTTGTATCCGTTGCAGGCTTTCGATCATCCAGGCCTGCCCTTCACTGACAGACGCCTGAGCCAGCGGCAGCAGATGGCGGCTGATCGACAAACCATCCTCGGCCGGGGGAAAGACGTCAGGCACCGGCTCGTTGGCAAACGCCGCCAATGCGCCCTCCGGCAAACCGACTTCCAGTTCGATGCGGTGCTGCGCTGCTCGCAGCGCCTCGGACGCTTGCGCCGTCAACGGTGCACCGGTCAGATTGGTATGGATCAACGCATGGCTTTCGAGCAGGGTCGGCGGCAGCGCGGTGATCTGACTGTTGCGCAGATCGACCCAGGATAACTGCGGCAAATCCTCGGCGCCCGTCGGCCAGTTTTGTATCCGCGTGTCGCGCAGACTCAGGGCCTTCAGGCGCCCCAGCCGGCCGATGTTCAGGTCGGTCAGTGGGTTGTCGTGCAGGTCCAGGTATTCGAGGGCGGGCAAGGCCTCCAGTGTTTGTTGCACCTGCAAGGTGTCGCTCAACCGGTTTACGGAGAAATCCAGCCGCGACAGCCTGGCCAGCCGCTCTGGCTGCAATGGCAACGCCTCCAGCGAGTTGTCACTCAGGTCGAGAGTCTTGAGCTCGTCGAACGCGCTGACGAAGCTGCGCATCTGCGCCGCGCCCACACGCTGGCCCTGCAACAGCAAGCTGCGCACATGGCTGAATGCCTCGGCAGGCAACGGCGGTAGATCGCTGAGCATCAGCCCCGACAAATCCAGGGTCGAGGCGGAAACCGTCGAGCCATAGCGTTTGAACAGGCCTTTGCGCCAACTGGTCCGGATGACATGGGCCGCATTGGAACGGCCGATGATTTCCTTGAGTGATTCCTGCGATACCAACACTTGCTGTTGCCAGTCATTGAGGCCGCGATCCAGCGTTGCGTATTGCTCGCTCAAGGCGTCGATGGCGCTGACACGCTGCGGTTCGTCCGGCCAGCGTTCAAAGAAACGGTTGAACACCTGCTCCGGCGACGTGCTCGTACCCTCGCCCAAACGACGCAGTTCACCTTTGCAGTAATCCCTGACCATCGCCTCTCGATCAATGAGGTGTTCGGGATGGCTTTTCACGTATTCGTACGCAACCTTGAAGTTTTCCCGGGAAAACCTCGACCAGTCGAGGGACAGTCCCGACCAGAGTTTCTCGTGCCCTTCAAGCAACTCCGCTGGCAACGTGCTGATGCCCGTGTCGCTGAGATTCAGGCGCTCCAGATTGGGCAACTGCAGGGTGCCGGCGGGCCACTCGAGCAAGCCGTGTGTATTGATTTCCAATCGGCGCAAATTACGCAGCGCGCTGAAGTCAAAAGCAATCGCCTGATAGCTGGACGCACACACCGTCAGTGCCTGCAACTGGGTCAGTTGGCTCAACCGCACCGGCATGTCCGCGGCGAACGGCATCGCGCTGTAGAGGGTCAATTCTCGCAGTTCAGGCATTGCGCTCAAGGCAGCCGGTACGTTGCTGAACGTTTCGCTGGTGGCATTGATGCGCAGACTTCTGACCTGCGTGAAGCTGGTGAGCAGCGCATCGGCATTGCCATCGGTGATGCACCGCCCGCGAATACTCAAGTCACGGACGTGGGAGAAATCTGCGGTTAATGCGGGCAATTGCTCGTCGCAGGCCAGGTCGAGTCGCCCGGCCCCCGGCTGGATGTCCGCCAGAGGCGCGTTGCGCCAGCTCTGCTTGAGGTTGCGCACGACACTGGACTTTCCGCCCATGATTGCCGGCGCGTCCATCAGCGCTTCCGTGCCCTCCCATTGGTCAAGCGTTGATTCAAGCTCAGTCCATTCACGCGTGCGCCGTTGCAACAGCTCATAAATCTGCGCATCGCTCTTGCCCAGCGACAGTTGCTTGAGGATAAAAGCGCCGGCCTGTTGATCGGTCAGCGCCGGATAGAGGTCCTGCACCCGGCTCACCAGCAGCGGATTGACGCCCAGTCCGCGACCGCTGGCGTAATAGCCCGGCCCATGCCGAGGCACGCGCACCGGCGGTTTGAACACTTTGCTGGCGCCTTGGCGTTTGGCCGCCAGCCGTACCAGTTCGCTGCGGTGCTGCATGACATGCTCGATCACCGCTCGACGCAGGTCGAGGCTGGCGGAGACATCGGCAAACCCCAGTGACTGGCGGGATTGATCAGGCAATGCATGCATGATCGAAGCGAAGAAATTGTCGCCGTGACGCGGCACGCTGTTGAGGGGTTCGCCGCGCTCGTCGAACGCCTGATAGACCGACCCGCGCTTGATCAGGTATTTGGTATGCCCGGCGCTTTCGCTGCCAATGCTGTCGAGCAACGCCCCCTGGAAACTGCCCTCGCGCACCTCCAGTCGCACATCATCGCGCCAGCCGCGCAGCCTTTGCAGCGCGCGCAGGGCCAGCCACTGGCGTTCGCCGGCGGCCATGTTTTCCATGTGCAAACCCGCCACCGCGTGATCGAAGCGGCGCTGGCGCGCGTACTCGCGTGATTCCTCCAGCAGCCGCAACGGCACGCGTTTACCGGTTTGCAGGCGGGCCAGTTCTTCGGCGTTGGCGTTGAGTAACACCCGGGCCGCGGCAGAACTGCCCAGCCCGGGGGTCGCGGCTTGTAGCCTGGCGATGCGCGGATCCTGCAGTTGCGGCTCGGCATACAGCTGTTCGAACATTGCCGGCTGGCGGCTTTTCATGTGCTCGGCCAACTGTTTTCGCAACTCGGCCGGGCGCGATTCGACGACCCGGGCGGGCTCCCTTCCGAGCATCCACTGGATCTCCGGCTCGTCCAGCGCCGCCAGGATCCGCGCGGGCAACTGCCCTTCAAGCACATCGGCGCGCGACACGCGGATCGGTGCCTTGAGACGTTCACCCGGCAACAGCGACGCACCATACCGCACGCGTGCCCCGCTCAGCCCGGGTCCGTCGAAAACCTCGAGCACCCGTCCGCTCGGCCAGCGCGGCATCTCGCCCAGCAATGGCAGCGTCAGCAGATACTGTTCGTCGAGTGGCAAGCCTTGCTCAACCTGATCGATGATCCGCCCTGTGGCCTGATCGGCTGCGTACAGGCGCAACGTGTCGGCCAGTGCCAGCGGCGCAGGCTGGTGCTCCAGGTGCGTCTGGCGCAGCGCGTCGTCGCTGACGCCGCTGACATCGGCAATCTCCAGCAACTGCTGGTCGGAAAAGGCCTCGGTCGAGTGTCCGAGACGCCTGAGCATCGTCAGTCGATCCCAGGTCAGCGGGCGCTCCAGCGTATGTCGCCACGCGCCGAGGCGGTTGTGCTGCAGGATCGGTTGATAGGCGGTGGGATCGCTCGGGTGCCGAATGCGCCACTTCTGCAGGCTTTCGTCGTACTGCGTGCGGTACACCTTGCCCTCCCGGCGAATCCAGGTTTCGCCGTTCAGGCGATACAGGCCCTGCGCATCGGGGCCGGTTGCCGCGTCCAGACTGACCGGGCTCTCATAGGCCGTCAGGTCGGGCTGCCACAGACGGGTCTTGCCGTCGGGACATTCGACCGGTTCCAGCGCCTCGATCAGCGGCTCGGGCTTGACTGCATTCAATTTGCCGAAGGCTTTGCCCACGCCGCCCATGACCCCGATCAGCGCGAGGTTCTGCGCCACATCGACCAGGTGCGCCTTGGCAGCCTGGCGATCACCTTCGGACCACTCGACCACGCCTTCAAGCGATTCGTAGAGCAGTTGCCCGGCCATCACCGTCATCATCACCTCGCCCAGCACCGGCACGAACATCGACACCATGTTCAGGGCGAACATGCCCAGCTCCAGCAGATGGTTGAGCTTTCGCGCACGGGCCTTGGCATCCGCATCGGCGGTCGGCACCGCATGCGCCCGAGCATCGGCGATGAATCGGGCGCGATGCTGTTCGTACAGGTAAGCCCACAAATCGCTGTTTTCCGCCCAGAGCCCGGCCGAGCCCTGGTGCGTGACATCCACCGGATTGAGGTAAGGATCCTCCTGCGGCTCGCGTTGGCCCTGACGCTCGGGCGGCAGTTCCTTGATCCGCGCGACCACAGAAAACGGCGGGATCAACTGCGCGACTTTCACCCACACCGAATGCAGCGGATCCACTGGTGTGGTCGCGGCCGGTCGGGTGAACTGACTGAAATAGTACGGGCGATCGGCATACGCCACGAACTGGCTGAAGAACCGCTGGTAGGCGGTTGTATCGCCTGGCGGCGCCGCCGGATCCCTCGCCGTGAACCGGCGTTTGAGCATTGCGTTCAACTGCGTGAAGTTGCAGCGTTTGAGCGGCTGCTCCGGATCGTGGGGGATGTAGACAATGAAATCATCGGTGTAGCGATAGCGCTCACAGATGCTGAACACCACGCAGCCGGTCATCCGCCGTTTCATCAGGCCCAGGTCGCGGAACCACACCGGTTTGTTGCGCAATTGCGGACGCATTTCGCCGGCGACCACCGACAGGATCATGCGGTAGTCGTCGGCCTCGATGTCCTTTTTCAGCAGGGCCAGTTCGGCTGCGGCGCGCAAGGCGCCTTTCTGGCTGTCGATGAACTGTTCGCGCAGTGCCTGCGTATCGTTGAAAAAGCTGTTCACCCGGGTCTGGTACAACGCTCCGATGTCCAGCGAGCGGCACAGCGCCAGAAACTCACGCACCGTGATGCCGGGAGTGACCACCTGGAACGTGCCGGCAGTCGCGGTCTCGACGACGAACCCCGAGGCGCGATGATAGGCCCCCTCCTCGCACTCCCAGGCCTCGAAGTTGTGCAACGCTGCCTGCAGCAGCGACAGTTTGAGAACCTCGAAAGTGGAGACTTCCACTTCGAGCACGCCGAGTTCCAGCGGACGCCGCAGGCACAGCAATGTCTTGTTGACGTCGACCTCGACGTTGAATTGCGCCTTGAGCGCCTTGACCAGCAGCGCCTGGGCAAAAGCCTCGATGCCCTCCAGGCCCGCCATGGTCTGGTCCAGTCGGGTCTGGGCGCGAAACCCGGCCGTGACCTGCTCGGTCAAGCCCTGCTGCTGTGCAGCGGACAACGCCTGATGCCAGGCCGGCATCCGCGTGGGGGCTTGTTTCAAGGCCGCACGCCGGGCCGGTGTGGCGTCGACCAGCCAGTCGGGAATCGTCTGTTCCAGCAACGGACCATGCAGACTTGGGCCGGTTCGAGTCGGCGCGCTTGCACCGGGCAGATTGCGCGGGGCGCGTGTTTCGACGGGCAACGTCGGGAGTTGAGTGGACATCCTGTCTCTCCTGAAAAGTGAGACGTCAGGACACCATTTCCCCGCAGCCGGTGTGCGGTACATAGTTATCGCATTGACACCCGTTTGTTACCGGACACTTCGCCGACGCAGCACAAACCGGCGCATTGACTATGCTGTCGGAACAGCCTTTGAGACGGGGGATTTATGGACGATCCAGTCGACAACAAGCCACCGAGCTTCTGGCAGATGCTGCACAGCGTCATGGCCGCGGCGTTCGGCGTGCAGAGCGGGAAAAACCGGGCACGTGACTTCACTCATGGCAAACCCAGCCATTTCGTGCTGCTGGGTATCCTGTTTACCGCGATGTTTGCCTTGACGCTGTTTGCCATCGTCAAGCTGGTGCTGCACTTTGCCGGGGTGTGACAGGGTTCAGTGCATCAGGGTCTGCAGGTTGAACGGGTAGCGATAGGACGCGGGGCGCCCCTTGGCGGACAGTTTGCGAAAACTCACACCGTAATCCGGCGAAGCGCCCATGGCCAGTATTTGCCGAGCCTGACGCTTGTCGATCAGTTGCAGCAGCGGCAATTGACGGTCACGCCCGCCATGAAGATCCAGATCGACGCCCTGCTCATAGTCGTGCAACTCCACCAGCGCCCAGCCACCGAGGGTGAAGTGTCCGCCCACCAGCGCGCTCAAGCGTCCATCGACCACTGCGCGCAACGCCTCGGACGAGGTATTGACCGCACTGAACAGCACATCCTTGCCCGCCACCTTGCCCACTTCGGCGAACGCGCGCATTGCGCCGAACGCCATTTCGTCATTGGCCGACCACACCAGCGATACGTTCGGATAACGGCCGACCAGTTGTCGTGCCTGTTCGTAGGCGCGCTGCTGTGTCCACTCGCCGTAGACCAGTTGCCGCAGCCGCACTTGGGGATGTTCGGCGAGGGCGCGCTGCATGCCCCGTTCGCGCAATTGCGCCGACGGGGTGATCTTCAGGCCCGAGAATGCCAGCACCTCGATCGACTCACCCCGTGCCACGGGCGGATGCAGGCGTATCAGCTCCTTCATCATCAGGTAGCCGCCCTCCTCGTCATTGGGCACCAGGCTGCCGATGCGATCAGGCCGCTCCCCGATCAGCGCCTGCTGATCGGCGGTCAGCACCGCGTTGACCATGAACAGTTTGACCCCGCTGCCCTCCGCCATACGCAGGATCTGGGGCGCCACGTACTGCTCGTTGACGAACACCAGATAGTCGGGACGATTCGGTCCCTGCAGGGCAACTCTGGCCTGGGCCAAAGTGAATTCCGGCTGGCGCTGGGAATAGAGGATCTGCAAGTCGACGCCCAGGTCCCGGGCCGCCGCCTGCATGAATTGCGAATAGCTGACCCAGAACGCTTCCTGGGTGGTACCCGGATTGAGGAACAGCACCGACTCAGCCCGGGCCGCGGGTCCGAAAACCGCTCCGAGCAGCAGGAGACTGAGGTGGAAAAACTTCAACATGAATGATTCGGGCCCGGGGAAAAATGGCCGCGCATTATAGCCCCCGAATCAGCGGCTACTGACGCCTGATCCCGTTTTTTGTCCGACAATCGTCGGAAGCAGGCCCGAATCGGTCGTTTACTGATGACTGACCCAGAATACCGCCGTCCCTACTACGAGAATGATCAGGAACAGAATGGCCCACGCATCGACACTGCTATCGCTTTTTTTTGCCTTGGTCGGATTGCTCATTGCATCGCCTCTTGTCGGTTTTATCGGTGATTGCAGAAAGACTCGATCACAGTTAAGACGATGATTGTCCCCGCGACAAATGTGGGTTAATCAACAACCATTCTCGTTAGGCGATTTGGTTCTTTACATATACTCAAACATCACTTTTGCGCATAACTGCAAACGGGTATATTGCCCCGGCTCCGTTAGGGAGTGCGCGGCCGTGCGCGCGTAATTGCAGAGGCACCATCGGACTCCAGCAAGCGAAAACGCAGCGTTTTCCGAGTAGCCCAAAGCCTGAGAACAGGACTTATATGTACGTATACGACGAGTACGATCAGCGGATCATCGAGGACCGCGTCAAGCAGTTCCGTGATCAGACCCGACGCTATCTGGCAGGTGAGCTGAGCGAAGAAGAATTCCGCCCCCTGCGCCTGCAAAATGGCCTGTACATCCAGCGTTTCGCGCCGATGTTGCGCGTGGCAGTGCCTTACGGCCAACTGACCTCGCGTCAGGTGCGCATGATGGCCAAGATTGCCCGTGACTACGACAAGGGCTACGCCCACATCAGTACCCGGCAGAACGTGCAGTTCAACTGGCCGGCGGTGGAAGACATCCCGGACATCCTCGCCGAACTTGCCACCGTGCAGATGCACGCGATCCAGACCAGCGGCAACTGCCTGCGCAACGTCACCACCGACCAGTTCGCCGGTGTCGCTGCAGACGAACTGATCGACCCGCGTCCGTGGTGCGAGATCGTCCGTCAGTGGACCACGTTCCACCCGGAATTCGCCTACCTGCCGCGCAAATTCAAGATCGCCGTCAACGGCTCGACCGCTGACCGTGCGGCCATCGAAGTCCACGACATCGGCCTTGAGCCGGTACACAACGCCGCTGGCGAGCTGGGTTTCCGCGTACTGGTCGGCGGTGGTCTGGGCCGTACCCCGGTGGTCGGTGCGTTCATCAACGAGTTCCTGCCGTGGCAGGACCTGTTGAGCTACCTCGACGCCATCCTGCGTGTGTACAACCGCTATGGCCGTCGCGACAACAAATACAAGGCGCGGATCAAGATCCTCGTCAAGGCGCTGACCCCTGAAGTGTTCGCGCAGAAAGTCGATGCCGAGATGGAACACCTGCGCGGTGGTCAGACCACACTGACCGAAGCCGAACTGCATCGCGTTGCCAAGCACTTCGTCGACCCGGACTACAAGGCTCTGGACAATCAGACTGCCCAATTGGCCGAACTCGACAAGGAACACCCTGGCTTTGCCCGCTGGCGCTCGCGCAACACCCTGGCGCACAAGAAGCCGGGCTATGTGGCCGTGACCCTGTCGCTGAAACCGACCGGCGTTGCTCCGGGCGATATCACCGACAAGCAGCTGGACGCCGTCGCCGATCTGGCCGAGCGCTACAGCTTCGGTCAACTGCGCACGTCCCACGAGCAGAACATCATTCTGGCCGACGTCGAGCAGAGCCAATTGTTCACCCTCTGGGGCGAGTTGCGTGAAAGCGGTTTCGCCACGCCGAACATCGGTCTGCTGACCGACATCATCTGCTGCCCGGGTGGCGATTTCTGCTCCCTGGCCAACGCCAAATCGATCCCGATCGCCGAATCGATCCAGCGCCGTTTCGACGACCTGGACTACCTGTTCGACATCGGTGAGCTGGACCTGAACATCTCCGGTTGCATGAACGCCTGCGGTCATCACCACGTCGGCCACATCGGCATCCTCGGGGTGGACAAGAAAGGTGAAGAGTTCTACCAGGTGTCCCTCGGCGGCAGCGCCAGCCGTGACGCGAGCCTGGGCAAGATCCTCGGCCCGTCCTTCGCCCAGGACGACATGCCGGACGTGATCTCGAAGCTGATCGACGTGTACGTTGAACAACGCACCGAAGACGAGCGCTTCATCGACACCTACCAGCGTATTGGCATCGACCTCTTCAAGGAACGCGTCTATGCAGCGAATCATTAAGAACAACGAGGTGGTCGACGAAACCTGGCACTTGCTGCCCAAGGACGCGACCCTCGACGGTATCTCCAACTGCGACGACCTGATCGTGCCGCTGGCCCTGTGGCGTGATCATGCTCACGCGCTCAAGGCCCGCGACGGCGGGCTGGGCGTTTGGCTGGATGCCGATGAAGAAGCCGAGGAAATCGGGGACGATGTCGCGCAGTTCCAGGTGATTGCCCTGAACTTCCCGGCCTTCACCGACGGCCGCAACTACTCCAACGCCCGCCTGCTGCGTGACCGCTACGGTTTCAAAGGTGAACTGCGGGCGATTGGCGATGTGCTGCGCGACCAGCTGTTCTACATGCGCCGTTGCGGTTTCGATGCGTTCGCCCTGCGCGCCGACAAGGACCCGTACGATGCACTGGAAAGCCTGAAAGACTTCTCGGTGACCTACCAGGCCGCCACTGACGAACCGCTGCCGCTGTTCCGTCGCCGCTGATCGAAAACGCCTTGAGCCGTTGCTCAAGGCGTTCTTCCCCTGCCCTTCGAAGCTCAGTCAGACTGACGCCTCTTCATCAACATCGCGGCTCCCTGCAACTTCATTGACCGGGTTGCGCGCCAGGGCCTCCTCGGTGAGCCGGCGAAGCAACGCCTGACGTTCGTTGCGGAAGTTGTCGTGGATTGCATTCATCTGCACCGCCGCCGCTTCACGGGAAAGCCCTGCCTGCCCCTCCAGTTGTGCCAATGCCTGCGCACTGCGCTCCCTGACGGCAGCGAAGGACGGCGCCTGGGTGGATTCGAGAAACTCGATCCAGAACCGCTGGCCGCTGCACCAGTCGGAGAATGCACGAGTGCGCTCGACGCGCATGACGGCCTGATACACCTCATCCAGATCCGCCGGCGACACTTCGACTTGCAAGGGACGGCTCAGCGCGTGTGGCTGGCCCGGCAGATTCAGGCGCTCGGCCAACCCCACGCGGTAGGCCAGGCTGTACTCCAGCGCCTGTTCGTGAACCCCCGGTTGGTGGCGACTGTTGATATCGGCCAGGACTCGCTCCTCCAGCTCCTGCAGGCGAAACAACCCCCTGAGCAGATGCGTCAGTTGCCACTCCAGCGGCGCGCCGCCCAGTCCTGCCGCCAGCCTGGCCCGAAAACACAAGACCTGAACCTCCATCTCGCTGAACACCGCCGAATAGCCATCGACACTGATGGCCCCGGCCCGCGCGGTACGAAACAACTCCGTACGCAAGCGCGCATCTTCGGCTGCCGCCTCTACCACATTCCATACCCGCTGGCTGAAGTAGGGGTAAATCTGCGTGTAGTCGGCCGTATGAACCAAGTGCGCCAGTACATTGAAAAAATCCCGCGAGCCGGACGCCGCCCGCACCGCGTCCCAAGTGGTGCGGCGCGGTGCCGCTTCGGCCTCGGGGCTGCCAACCAGCCACCGCGCGCTCTGGCCATCAAACGCCATGCTCAGTTGCGACAAGCGCTGATAGGTCGGAATCGTCACGCCGAAACTGACGCCGTTCGCCTGCTGATACGTCGCAATCTGTTGCAGCGTTTCCGCCGACAGCGGATTGCCATGCAGCCGGGTGGCACGGCTGAGCGCCGCCGGCCCATCGAACGCCGCCGCTGGCAGCGCGGTGATCTGGTTGTCGCGCAGATCAAGCAGACGCAACCGCGCCAATCCGGCAATGCCCCGAGGCCATTGCTCAAGGGCGCAGCCACGCAACTTCAGGCTTTCCAGATCAGCCAGCAAGCTGACGTCGGGGGCGTGCGAAAGATGCGGATTCAGGTCCAGGTCAAGTACGCGCAACCGGGTCAGTTGCTCCAGCGCAGACGCCGAAACGGACGACAAATGCAGCTGGTTGTTGCTCAGGTCCAGCTCCGTCAGCCAAGCCATGTTGTTCAGGGCCGGAGGCAGCTGCGTCAGGTGATTTTCCCGCAGCGAGAGGCTGCGCAGATGACTGAAATTCTGCAAAAAAGCGTTGAACCCCAGCGTAGGCGCCACGCCGTCCATCACCAGATGGGTGACGTGGCTGAAATCGCCGACGATCAGCGGCAACTCGCCCAGAGGCTCTGGCGCCAGGCACAAGCTGTCGGGCAATCCGTCACCGGGCCGTCCGGGCTCCTTGCGCCAACTGCGGATGATGGTGCGCATGGCGCGCAGCTTGGCTGACTGTGGCACGAGTTGCCATACGCGATCGGTACCGGCACTCCAGGTTTGCCCGCTCACCCAGCGACTCAGGGTTTCGCGGATCCCTATAAACTCCAGGCGCAGCTTTTCCAGCTTCATCAGAATCGCGATCTCGTCGCTGCCCAGGGTGGCGAGCAGTGCCTGGATCTGCTCGGGAGCGTACGCCGGATAGAGTTCCTGCGCACGCCGCGCCGCGATTGAAATGTTGGCACTTGAGCGAGCACCCGGCCCTGCCGGCGAACGGTCTGCCAGGCCCATCGGCGAAAAATCGCCGGGCCGATCGCCCATGGCCACGGCAAAGGTCATGCGTCGCTGGAGAGCAAGCCGGGTAATATTCTCGCGCAGCACCTCGGCCCCGGCATCCGCCAGCAAGCCCAGTGCGGTTTTGCGCGGCGCCGACAGTCCGTGCCAGAGCGCCTGAAAATAATGCGCGCGGGTGCGTCCGGCAAATTCAGTCAGGGGATGCTCGGTGCCATCGAAGACGCTGACCCGGTCTGCCAGCACATTGACCAGCATTCGTTCGCGGGCGTCGACCGGGCCGATCGAGGCGACGTTACCGTAGCTGCCCGACCATTCGAGAATTTCAATCAACGGGGTGCCCGACCAGCCTGGCAGGTGCTCAAGGGTGTCGAGCACCAGGCGGTTGGTGTCGTAACCACCGCCACTGTCCAGATACAGGCCTTCATAGGCGCGACACACCGCGATGGCCTGCAGATAACGCCGCACCTCCTGTGCCAGACGCAATGGTATGCGGCCGGCATCCAGCTCCTGCGCCTCGCCAATCAATGCATCGCCCACCAGTTCTTCGGCCACGCTGGCCGGCAGATCGGCAAACCTGTCGAGCAGCAATTGCGCTCGGCCATTGCTCGCTGCTTCGCTGCGTCGGTAGACCCGCTGGAACAGTTGCACCCGCAGGCTTTCAGCTTGCTCACTGACAATTTGCAGGAGCTTGCGGCTTTGCTCTCCCGCATCCGTGGTCGTCAGACCAAGCAGAGTCTCACGCTGCCGGGTTTCGAGGGTCGACAACAGCCATGAATACAGTTGGCCCTTGTCCAGTGCCTGTTGGGTGATTCGCAAGGAAGTCGTGGCCGTTGGTGCGCCGTAGACATTGCCCCGGATTCCTGCCGAGTCGACGACTTGTATAGCGCTGTCGGCCGGCCAGCCCGCCAATGTCGTGAGCACATGCAGTTGCAGATCAGGGTCTGCCAATGGCGCGGATGCCGGAGTCTGCAAATGATCGAAAAACTCAGTCACCGTCGCGTCGGCGCGAAACCGCCGGACCGTATCGATGAGCAGCGCCGGAGGATGGCCGTTATCAATGTGAATCTGGCGCAGGACGCTGTCCTCGACACCGCTTACGGCAAGGGCTCGCAACGCGGCGTCGTCCGGGATTCGTTCCCGGGTAAAACCGAAGCGGCGAAACAGCGTCAGGCGATCCCACTCCTGCACCAGTTCGGTGTCATGGCGCCAGGCGCCGCTGCCATTGGTTTCGAGCACCGGCGAATAACGGTTGGCGACCTCGGACGGCGCCAGGACTTCCCACAACTCGGTCTGCGGCCTGGGGCGCACGGCATAATGGTGCGCGTCCAGGGTGAGGAACGCCTGGCCTTCGACCCAGCGCAAACCGCGCTCATCGGGTGGCAAGCCTTGTGGCAGCAGGCGCTGCTGGCGATAGGCGCTGAGGTCAGGCTTCCACAAGCGGGCCTGGCCTGCGGGCAGGCTGATCATGCGCAGCCGTTTGATGAACGCCGATGACCGAACGACTCTGAACGTGGCGCCCGCGGCCCGTGTTCCCGCCGCGAACGCCGCCAGCAGGATCAGGTTCTCGACCACATCGAAAAAGTGATCCGTTGCCTGCTCCTTCTCGCCCCGGGTCCAGCTGGAAATGCCCTCATAGACGGTCCAGAGCAACTGCACCGCGGTAGCCGCCAGCAACACTTCGCCCAGCACGGGAATAAACGATGCGGCCATCAGCAGCAGATCGACGCCGATCGTCTTGTAGGTATCCAGTCGGGCCAGCCGGGTTTTTTCGTCTTCATCGTCGGTGGGAACCACCATCAACCGGGCATCCGCCAGGGTCTGCTCGGCATGTTGGCGGTACGTCATGCTGAACGGATCACCGACGAAATCGATGCCGGACAACGTGATATAGCCGGAGGCATGTGGCAGCATCGAATTGCTGCGCGGATACAGGCGGGCATCGAGTTCCGTCTCCCAGAGCAAGCGCTCACGGACCTTGATATAGCGGGTGAAGAACTTGCGGAACGCCGTCTTTTTCAGGCGCTCGCTCAACTCCCTCTCGAAATCGCTGAAGGAGGCGTACTCCTTCAGCGGGTGTAATGGATCGCCCGGCAGGTAGACCACGCAACGGTAGTCGTCGTCGGCGTGCTCACTGACCGGCCCGATGAACAGCGCGCCGCCCAGCGTCACCCCGAACATCTGCAGCCCCTGATAACCCAGGGTGTTATGGCCAAGTTTGATTGGACTCTGGTTAGTTGTTACTGCCTGCAACATCTGATGTACATCCGCACTGATGTATTTTTTCATCAGTGCCAAATGTCTTTCCACTTCAAATCGATTCCGCCAATTGGCAATGCACTTGTTGCGCAATGGATTAACTTCAGCATCAACATCGAATACTGCCCGAAGATGCGTCTGATACTGCTTGCCCAGATCCAGAGTCCGACACAGTGTTGCAAACTCGTGTGGTTGTAGCGGCAATATCCGAGGTCCGCGCCCGGTTATCTTTTCGGGAATGTAAATCAGCGAAGTTGCGTTGTAATTTGTCGCCTGAGTTTCACTTGCTTCAAAGTTTTCACAGGCGGCGCTCAACAGATCACGGTCGATCGGCAATACCAGTTTCCTGCGCAGCCCCAGCAGGCTGGAGGTCGAGCGTACGTGCTGAAAGATCACCCCATTGATATCCAGCGGTTCACCCAACTTGTCAGCCATCGCCTTGGCAAGCAGCGGCGCACAGAAGCTTTGCGGTGACTTCAGGCTACTCAGCGACTTGCCGGTTTCACTCTGAGAGCGATGACTGGCAATCAAGCTTTGATAGAGCTTATGACGCAACTCACCGGGAGCCGCCAACAACCAGTCCGGTGTATTGTTTTTAATTAACTCGAAAAACAGGCCTTTCTGTTCAGGCGTCAAAACAGGAATGGCATCACGAACCGACAAAGAGGACATATTGAACACTCGACAGCTGAAAGTATCACCAGCTTACCGAGCGCTGCCTTATATAAAAGCGTGAATAGTTGATAAAAACAGCGAGGTTCGAATCAACAATTCGAACTCGAGAAGTACATATATACCGCCAAAAATAAAATAGCCCCGTTCTCGGCAGGACAGAGAACGGGGCTATTGTTTTAGTGCATTACCAGAAACGTTGCTGGGTCAGGCGACTCCACCAGTTCAGCAACACGCGATCCACCGAACCGCTGGCCGCCATGCCGATGCGTTCCTGCAGGCTTTTGCGTTCGGCGTAGTGCAGGTGGTAGACCTCAGCCTTTTTTGCCCGGTCGGCGAGGTACTCGTCGCTGGTCTTGAGTTCGTCCACCAGCTGTTTGTCCAGCGCCGCGACACCGAGCCAGACCTCACCGGTGGCGACCTCGTCGATGGCCAGTTGCGGGCGGTAGCGGGCGACGAAGTTCTTGAACAGTTGATGAGTAATGTCCAGGTCTTCCTGGAATTTCTCGCGGCCCTTTTCGGTATTTTCGCCAAACACGGTCAGGGTGCGCTTGTATTCACCGGCAGTCAGCACTTCAAAGTCGATGTCGTGCTTTTTCAGCAGGCGATTGACGTTGGGCAACTGCGCGACGACGCCGATCGAACCGAGGATCGCGAACGGTGCGCTGATGATCTTCTCGCCAATGCAGGCCATCATGTAACCGCCGCTGGCCGCGACCTTGTCGATGCACACGGTCAGCGGCACGCCGGCCTCGCGGATACGCGCCAGTTGCGACGATGCCAGGCCGTAGCTGTGAACCATGCCGCCGCCGCTTTCCAGACGCAGTACCACTTCGTCCTTTGGCGTGGCGAGAGTCAGCAGTGCGGTGATTTCGTGACGCAGGCTCTCGGTGGCCGACGCCTTGATGTCACCGTCGAAATCGAGCACGAACACCCGGGATTTGCTCTCGGTTTTGCTCTTCTGCTTCTTCTCGCCTTTCTCAGCCTTGGCCTGGCCCTTGCGCAAGGCCTTGAGCTGATCCTTGTCGAGCAGGGTCTGCTCCAGGCGCTCACGCAGACCTTTATAGAAATCGTTGAGCTTGCTGACCTGCAGCTGACCCGCCGACTTGCGCCGGCCCTTGCTGCGCAATGCAGCGAAACTGGCCAGCACCACCAGAATGGCAACGACCAGGGTCACGGTTTTGGCCAGGAAGCTGGCGTATTCGGACAAAAACTCCACAGAGACTCCTTAAAACAATGCGCGGACACGAAACACGCGCGGGATGGCTCCAGCATACCCATGCGCCGGCCCGTCGACCAGCCGTGAAACCTCTGGCAACAGGCCTGTAACGGGCATTTCAAACAAGCGTATGTTTTTTCATTGACAGCACTTCGTCATCCTCATAACCTCGCCACAACCTTCAACGTACCGGGATGACGCGGACGTGGGCAGCATCTATTTGATTCGACATGGCCAGGCCTCCTTTGGTGCAGACGACTATGACGTCCTGTCGCCGATCGGTGTGCGCCAGGCAGAAGTCCTTGGCCAGCACCTCGCCGAGCTGGGAATCCGTTTCGATCGCTGCCTGGCGGGCGACCTGCGTCGTCAGCAACACACGGCCACCAGCGCGCTGGAGCAGCTCACCGCCAAGGGCCTGTCGGTACCGACGCTGGAGACCGACTCCGCGTTCAACGAGTTCGATGCCGACGCGATCATCCGCGCCCTGATCCCCGCCATGCTGGCGGACGAGCCGGAAGCCATCGACATCCTGCGCAACGCGGCGCAAAACCGCGCCGAATTCCAGCGCATCTTCGCCCTGGTCATCGAGCGCTGGCTGGCGGGCACCTACGACACCCCCGGGCTGGAAAGCTGGCTGGGTTTCGTCGAGCGGGTACAGGGCGGACTGCACCGGATCCTCGAACAGGCCGACGGCAACCAGAAAATCGCCGTGTTCACCTCCGGCGGCACCATTACCGCCCTGCTCCACCTGATTACCCAAATGCCTGCCCGGCAGGCCTTAGAACTGAATTGGCAAATCGTCAACACCTCGCTCAACCAGCTGAAGTTCCGCGGTCGCGAGGTGGCTTTGGCTTCCTTCAACAGTCACGCACATCTGCAACTGCTGAAGGCTCCGGAACTCATCACTTTCCGCTGAGTCCGGATAATTGTGACCCTTGCTGTAATCAACCAGCGCCTATTACCCAAGAAAGGATCGAACCATGACCTCCGTAGCTGATGCCGTACAAGCAATGAAAGCCAAGTTCAACCCAGCCGCCGCTGCCGGTCTGGATCTGGTCTTCGGTTTTCGCATCGACGACACCAAAAACTTCTCGCTGATCGTCAAGGACAGCACCTGCGAGCTGCAAGAAGGCGAGAACCCGGACGCTCAGGTCACTCTGGTGATGGACGGCGAAACCCTGGAAGGCATCGTCGATGGTTCGACCGACGGCATGCAAGCGTTCATGGGCGGCAAACTGCGCGCTGAAGGCGACATGATGCTGGCGATGAAACTGTCCGAGCTGTTCCCGTCGTAAGACTACGTCGCAGTACAAACAAATCCCGCCTTGATGGCGGGATTTGTCATTTCCGGGTCATTGGATGCCGGCGGCGTCCAGCTCCTTGAAGACCTGCCGATCGGCGATCTGGCTCTCACTCTCGGGGTACATCAACTGGACGCTACCCCCTGGGATGATTTCACCGGTTTGCGCATCCCGGGCGAAGGTGATGACATACCGCTCACCCTGGTACTTCAGGTAAATGTTGTAATAATCCTGTGGCTGATCCGGCGCTTCGAAAGCGCTGTAGCGGTAGCGGATGCGTGGAATCAGCATCGGCCACTCCTTGCCAAGCAAGTCACAATTGACCGGCGGAAACGCCGCCTCGAGGGCCACAATGGCGCCAGCTACCAACTCATCGTTGTCGCTTGGCTTGAAAGGTAATGGTCTGTTACGCAGCATGGTTACAGCGCTTTTTTTTCCATCGACAACATCAGTGCGGTACATATCGGTACGAAACCATTTTGTTGCATCAAAACGGTTTTCTTCCGGACTCCAGTCGCCGTAGTACATCATCACTTTCTCGCTCATCGCATCTTCCCTTGTGTGCAGATAGAGCCCCATCGCACTAAAAACCAGCAAAAAGGCCGCTACGAGACCCAAGCGCTTGTGAAAATTAACAGTCATGGTTGTGCCGGAAGCCCTTTTTTAAACTTCATTTGCTGCTTCGGTGGCCCCAACGGCGTATTGCCTGAGCGCACCTTTCCGACAGCCCCATAATCGTCCAGCGGATAACTCATGTTCTTTTCGTTTTTCGCGCGGCTCTGAGCATGCATCAAAAGCTTTTTGTCATTTTCGGTAGCCAGCTCCGGCGGCTGAACCGGGGCTGTTTCGCCCGGCAGCTCCACGGTGTCGTCCTTTTTTGACAATCTGTATTCAGCAAGACGCCGTTCGTAGCCAGCTTTCTTGATCATGAAAGCGGATTTGGCTCGATTATCCGACGCTACACGCGCCTTCGCCCCCTCCAGACCATCGCGCTCTGCATCACTGCCATATGTTTGGTCGTAAAGGCTGCGCCGCGGGTAAGCATGAATGGTCGCCCCGGTTGCATCGGCAAGTTTCTGTGCAAGGCTGAGCTCGTAATGTTCCTGCCCCTCACTGACAAGTGCCGTCTCATCAACCCCCAACCCGGTTCGGCATGCGTACGAAAAGATATTAGCGCCGAAGGCAAAGGCATCAGGCTGCAATTGGCTCGCTTGGGCAGGTCCAAAGCGATAGCTGGCATCCTTACCTTCGATTTCGTAACCGAACTCGATATTGAACACCACGCCGTGGGCAAAGATGTCGAGCTGTTTGATCTCGCGCTTTTCCTCTACCCGCTTGTTTATGAAAGCAACCAGTTCGGCGGCGGAATCAATCTCAAGGTATTCGGCTCTGTATGTGTTGACGACAAGCTCTTTGAGCCTGGCGCGCATTTTGGGATCGTACTCCGCGACAAACAGCAGAAAAAAGGTTTTGTCCGCGGCACCCTTTTTAAGGTTCGAGTAGTCTCTCAACTGGCCAACACCTTGGTTGATGAAACTCATCTTGTTGCCGTAATTCTCGCGAAATTCCGTCCAGCGACTAATGTGGTAAGAGCCCACCACAGTTACATAATCGTATTTGAGTGTCCCCTTGACCTGCGTCGTGCCGTGCTGATCGCTTGTCTGGGCCTGTTTTTTCTTCGGTGGCGCCACGTCTGACCTTCCTTAGTAAGCAATGCCCAACGCATCCAGATGAGCGGCGGCTTCCTTGCCCCATTGCACGACAACGGAGGTAGGATCGGCGGTGAACACCCGAGCGGCGTTGCCGTGGTTGTCGGTGTGGCCGACGAGGCGCTGGCCGTCGCCGGTTTCGATGCAATAGAGCATATCGGGAATGGCTTCGCCGGTGGTTTCGTCGACCAGTTGGAAGCGTTCGCTATGCTTGGGCACGGTAACGATCGGAGTGAACGGCACGGCGCCGACTGCGGTGCCGACGAAAACGTCACCGGAGCCAGTGATGATCATGCCGCCATGAGCGGTGGAGCTGCCGAGAAAGGCAATAGGTTTGCCATTGATCAGTATGTTGCCTATCCCTTCGGTGACGGAGTCTCCGCAAGCCGTGGAATCGCCGACACGCAGCACCGGCATGCCGTTGATGTTCACGTTGGGCGAACCGCTGGTGCTTGGGTTGGTACCGTGACCGGTCACCGGGCAGGCATTGAGATCGCTGAGTCGAGCGGCAGGTTTTGCCATCATCTACTTCCTTGTATTGGCCAGGGCGCGGAATGTACCGGATCTACACCGCGGATAAAAGTTTGTCCGTATGCGTCGCAGGCAAAATCGTCGTGACAAACGATGCCGCCAATAGCTCCTGCGTATAAGGATGCCGCGCCGCCCTAAACAGCTCATCGGTCTGACCCTGTTCCACCACCTCACCCTCCTTCATCACAATCAGGTCATGAGCCAACGCCCGCACCACCGCCAGGTCATGGCTGATGAACAGATAAGTCAGCCCATGCTCTTCCTGCAGTCGCCGCAATAAAGCAACGATCTGTTTTTGCACCGTGCGATCCAGCGCCGAGGTCGGCTCATCGAGCAAGATCAAATCCGGCTTGAGCACCAGCGCCCGGGCGATGGCAATCCGTTGGCGCTGGCCACCGGAAAACTCGTGGGGATAGCGATGACGGGTGGCCGGATCAAGCCCGACTTCACGCAGCACATCGATCACCGCCTGCTCACGCTCGGCAGCATTCAAATCACTGTGCACCTGCAAGCCTTCGGCGATGATCTGCGCCACGCACAGGCGCGGACTTAGGCTGCCGAACGGATCCTGAAACACCACTTGCAGGCGTTTGCGTAGCGGTCGCAGTTGCTTGCCACTCAGCTGCTCCAGCGCCTCCCCTGCAAAGCGAATGCTGCCCTCGGCGTCGATCAGCCGCAAAATCGCCTGGCCCAAGGTCGACTTGCCCGACCCCGACTCACCAACAATCCCCAAGGTTTTGCCGCGCTGCAGATTCAAATCGATGCCCTTGACCGCCTCCAGCCAGGTCTTCGGCCGCAGCCAACCACCACCCAGGCGAAAGCGCACATGCAGATCGCGCACCTGCAACAAATCCTGCGCCACATCCCGGCACAGCGCTTCACCCCCCGGCTCGGCATTAAGCAATTCGATGCTGTAGGGATGCTGCGGCGCACGGAACAGTTGCTCGCACGGCGCCTGCTCGACGATCCGCCCACTGCGCATCACCGCCACTCGCTGTGCGATGGTGCGCACCAGATTCAGGTCATGGCTGATGATCAGCAGCGCCATGCCGAGCCGCTGCTGCAAGTCTTTGAGCAGCAACAGAATCCTGCGCTGCACCGTCACATCCAGCGCCGTGGTCGGCTCGTCGGCGATCAGCAGTTGCGGCTCGCAGGCCAGCGCCATGGCAATCATCACCCGCTGGCGTTGACCGCCGGAGAGTTGATGCGGATAGGCCTTGAGCCGTTCGCGGGGCTTCTGAATCCCCACCAGCTCCAGCAACTCAAGAATGCGCTCACGGGCTTGCGCGCCCGCCAGCCCTTTGTGCAGCGCCAGGCTCTCACCGAGTTGCCGCTCGATCGTGTGCAGCGGATTCAGCGAACTCATCGGCTCCTGAAAAATCATCGCGATCCGGTTGCCCCTTAACTGGCGCAGATAGCGCTCATGCACACCGAGCAGCTCTTCACCGGCATAACGAATGCTGCCATCGATCCGCGTGATGTTCGGGTCAAGCAATTGCAGGATGCTGTGGGCGGTCACCGATTTGCCGGAGCCAGACTCCCCGACCAGCGCCAGGCATTCGCCCGGACGAATATCGAGGTCGATGCCATGCACCACTGGCTGGCCGTTGAATGCCACACGCAGGTCGCGGATTTCAATCAAGTTATCGCTCATCTCAAGTCCTTGGATCAAACGCATCTCGGCACGCCTCGCCGATGAACACCAACAGAGAAAGAATCAGCGCCAACGCAAAAAAAGCCGTCAGCCCCAACCACGGCGCTTGCAGATTGCTCTTGCCCTGACCGATCAGTTCGCCCAATGAAGCGCTGCCGGCGGGCATGCCGAAACCGAGAAAATCCAGCGCCGACAAGGTCGCGATCGCTCCGGTAAGAATGAACGGCAAATAGGTCAGGGTCGCACTCATGGCGTTGGGCAAGATGTGACGGCTGATCACCTGCGCATCGCCAACCCCCAGCGCCCGCGCGGCTTTCACGTATTCCAGACCGCGGCTGCGCAGGAACTCGGCGCGCACCACATCGACCAGACTCAGCCAGGAAAACAGCGCCATGATCCCCAACAGCCACCAGAAATTCGGCTCGACGAACCCGGACAGGATGATCAGCAGATACAACACCGGCAGCCCCGACCACACCTCCAGCAACCGCTGCCCGAGCAGATCGACCCAACCGCCGTAATAGCCTTGCAAGGCCCCGGCAGCAATGCCGATCAGCGCACTGGCGGCGGTCAGCGCCAGGGCAAACAGCAGCGACACCCGCGTACCGAAGATCACCCGCGCCAGCACATCCCGCGCCTGATCGTCGGTGCCCAGCCAGTTCTCGCCGCTCGGTGGACTCGGTGCCGGTTCAGTCAGGTCGTAATTCACCGTATCGAAACCGAACGGGATCGGCGCAAACCACATCCGCCCACCCTGCCCCTCGATCAGTTGCCGCACCTGCGCACTGCGGTAGTCCGGCTGGAACGGCAATTCGCCGCCGAAATCCTGCTCGGTGTAGCGCTTGAACGCCGGGAAGTACCACTGGCCCTGATACTCGACCATTAACGGTTTGTCATTGGCGATCAGCTCGCCGCCCAGGCTCAGGCCGAACAGCAGCAAAAACAGCCACAGTGACCACCAGCCACGTCGATGCGCCTTGAACCGCGTCCAACGGCGCTGTCCGATGGGAGATAGAGTCAACATCAGGCAGTCCTCGCGGTGAAGTCGATGCGCGGGTCGACCAGCGTATAGCACAGGTCACCGAGCAGTTTTATCAGCAGGCCGAACAGGGTGAAGATGAACAGCGAACCGAACACCACCGGGTAGTCGCGCGACACGGCCGCCTCGTAGCTGAGACGGCCGAGGCCATCGAGCGAGAAGATCACTTCGATCAGCAACGAACCGCCGAAAAACACCGTCACCAGTGCTTGCGGCAGCCCCGCGACCACCAGCAGCATCGCGTTGCGAAACACATGACCGTATAAAACCTGACGCTGACTGAGGCCCTTGGCCCGCGCCGTCACCACGTACAAGCGCGAGATCTCGTTGAGAAAACTGTTCTTGGTGAGGATCGTCAGCGTGGCGAATCCGCCGATGACCAGCGCCGTGACCGGCAGCACCAGATGCCAGAAGTAATCGGCCACTTTGCCCCACGGTGACAGCTCCGCGAAGTTGTCCGAGACCAGCCCGCGCACCGGAAACCAGTCCAGCGCGGTGCCGCCGGCGAACACGATGATCAGCAGCAGTGCGAACAGAAAACCCGGCATCGCGTAGCCGATGATGATCGCCACGCTGCTCCAGACATCGAACGCCGAACCGTTGTGCACGGCCTTGCGGATACCCAGCGGAATCGACACCAGATAAGTGATCAACGTGGCCCACAAGCCCAGCGACAAGGTCACTGGCAGCTTCTGCCAGATCAGTTCGGTGACGCTGGCACCACGGAAAAAGCTCTGACCGAAATCCAGCTGCGCGTAGCTTTTGAGCATCAGCCACAGGCGCTCACCAGCCGGTTTGTCGAAGCCGTACTGACGCTCGATGTCGGCCACCAGTTTCGGGTCGAGACCCCGGGTGGCGCGGGATTCGCCACCAATGGTTTCGACATGGCCACCGCCCACCGCCGCGCCGACACCAATGCCCTGCAACCGGGCAATCGCCTGTTCCACCGGGCCACCCGGCGCGGCCTGCACGATGACAAAATTGACCAGCAGAATGGCGAGCAAAGTCGGCACGATCAGCAGCAGACGCCGCAAGCTATAACCCCACATGGGCGTACTCCTTTTGCTGTTGCTGCATCTGCGCGGCCGTCAGCGCGGTCGGGCTGATTTCCCACCAGGTGTCGAGTCCGGCGTCGTACAACGGCGCCGTCGCCGGGCGGCCGAAACGGTTCCACCACACCGTGGAAATCCCCGGTGGGTAGTAATTGGGGATCCAGTAATAGCCCCACTGCAACACCCGATCCAAGGCATGGGCATGGCGCAGCAGGCTTTCGCGATTGTCGGCCTGCACCAGACCTTCGAGCAGGGCATCGACGGCCGGATCGCGCAGCACCATGTAATTGTTCGAGCCAGGATCATCGGCGCCGTCGGAGCCAAAGTAATTGAACATCTCGCGCCCCGGCGCCTGACTCACCGGGTAGCCGACGACGATCATGTCGTAGTCGCGATTGCGCACGCGGTTGGTGTACTGCGCGGTGTCGACCTGGCGGATATCGAAGCCGATGCCGATCTGCGCCAGGTTGCGCTTGAACGGCAGCAGCAGCCGTTCAAAGCCCTTCTGACCGTTGAGAAAAGTGAACTGCAGCGGCTCGCCATTGGCATTCACCAACTGATCACCACGGGGTTTCCAGCCGGCGGCTTCCAGCAGCTTCAAGGCCTGCAACTGCTCGGCGCGGATGTTGCCCCTGCCGTCGGTTTTCGGCGCTTCGAAGACTTGGGTAAACACCTCGTCGGGGATCTTGCCGCGCCACGGTTCGAGGATTTTCAGCTCCTCGGCATCCGGTAACTCGGTGGCCGACAACGCACTGTGCGAGAAGTAACTGCGCTGGCGCAGGTACATGCTGCGCATCATTTGCCGATTGCTCCATTCGAAATCCCAGAGCATGGCAATCGCCTGACGTACCCGGCGATCCTGAAACAGCGGTTTCTGCAGATTGAACGCGAACCCTTGCGAGCCCTGCGCGGCACCCGGCGCCAGATGTTCGCGAAGCAATCTGCCCTGCTCCAGCGCCGCCCCGGCATAGCCGATGGTGTAACTGGTCGCGGAAAATTCGCGGTTATAGTCGAAGCCGCCAGCCTTGAGCACCTGCCTTGCAACATCGGTATCGGCGAAGAACTCCACGCTCAAGTGATCGAAGTTATAGAGGCCGCGAGTGATCGGCAGATCCTTGGCCCACCAGTCGGCAACACGCTGGAATTTCACACTGCGCCCGGCATCCACGGCGCTGATCCGGTACGGGCCACTGCCCGGAGGGATCTCGAAACCGGCGCCCTCGGCGAAATTGCGCGTACGCCACCAGTGCTCGGGCAACACCGGCAGCGTCGCCAGATCCAGCGGCAAGGTGCGGCTGTCGTTGTTCTTGAAGTTGAAGCGCACTTGTGTCGGCGATTCCACCACGACGTCGGCGACATCACGAAACTGCTGGCGATATTTGAGGCTGCCCTGAGTGGTGAACAGCTCGAAGGTGTAACGCACGTCTTGCGCGGTGATCGGCGTGCCGTCGTCGAAGCGCGCGTTGGGGTTGAGGTAGAAGCGCAGCCAGCGGCGATCTGCAGCCAGTTCCATCTGCTGCGCCACCAGGCCGTAGACGCTGTAGGGTTCGTCCTTGCTGCGATAGGCCAGCGGCGCGTAGAGCCAGCCGTCGATGTCGGCGACGCCGGTGCCTTTGTCGATGTAGGGAATCAGGTGATCGAACGGGCCGCTTTCCAGTGAAGAGCGACGCAACGTTCCGCCCTTGGGTGCGTTGGGGTTGGCGTAGGCCAGGTGTTGAAAGTCCGGGGCGTATTTGGGGGCTTCGCCGTAGACCGTGAGGGCGGGTTGCGGGGCGGCCCAACTGAATGGGCTTAGCAGCGCAAAAGCGCTGAACAGAATGAGCCTGGATAGCATTGGCAGATCCTTTTTGCACGGTGTTGCTACTGGCCTCTTCGCGAGCAAGCCCGCTCCCACAAGGAAGTTGTGCTCACCGCTGTTCCCCTGTGGGAGCGGGCTTGCTCGCGAAGGCGCCAGTACAGTCACCAAACATCCTGCCTACCTGTGGTGTGCAACAGGCCGGCGATTTTTATAGGGCAGGCTTTAGATCAATAAGTGACTAAAACCCGCCCCCTCTGGGCATTTTCAGAACTTGTAATTGACCCGCGTGTACAGCGTCCGGCCGAACGGGTCGCCGTATTTCGGGTCGTAGCCGCTCTGGAAGGTGTAGGTCTGGTTGCTGAACGGTGGCTCACGATCGAACAGGTTCTTCGCGCCGAGCGTTACGCTCAGGGTTTTGCGCCAGGTGTAGGTGCCAGCCAGATCCCAGACGTTGTACGAGCCAACGTAATCGTGGGTCTCGCGGTCGGAGTCGTGGTAGCCACTGGTGTAGCGGTTGGTCAGGGCCACGCCGTAGGGGCCGTAGTTCCAGCTGCCGGTCAGGCTGTGGCGCCAGCGGGCCACGGCACCCGCCGAGGAGAAGTCGCCGCCGCGGAAATCGCCGAGCTTGTCGATGTAGTCGCCCTTGAGCTGCTGCTGGTACTCGTACCGACTGACATAAGTGCCCTGCAGGCCGATCCCGAAGTTGCCGTACGGAGTGCTCGGCAAACGGTAGTCGAAGCTGACGTCGACGCCATTGGTCTTGATCTTGCCGAGGTTGGCCAGGCCCGTGACGATGTGATCGATGGAACCGTCAGGCTTGCGAATCAGGCGGTCCGGGTACAGCTCCGGGTTCTCGAACACCGCCGATTCCGGGAACTCCGCGATCTGGTTGGCGATGTTGATCCACCAGAAATCCAGCCCGGTGGTCAGGCGTTCGAACGGCTGATAGACGAAGCCGAGGGTAACGTTGCGTGCGGTTTCCGGACTCAGGTCAGTGTTGCCACCGGTTCTGCTGTAGAACTGCTGGGCGCAGTCACGGTTGGCGATCCCGCCGTTGCTCGGGTTGCCGCCTGCGCACAGCCGAGGGTCGTTGTAGTTGGCGACCGTGAATGTGGTGAAGTTGGGGTTGTACAACTCGTACAGTGACGGCGCGCGGAAACCTTCACTGTAGGCGCCACGCACCACCAGTTCCTTGAACGGCTGGAAGCGGAACGAGTATTTCGGGTTGGTGGTGCTGCCAAAATCGCTGTACTTGTCGTGGCGCACGGCGGCGGACAATTCGAGGCTGTCGAGCACCGGCACGTTGACCTCGGCGTACTGCGCCGAGACGCTGCGATCCCCGGCGACACTGGCATTGGGGTCGACACCCAGACTCTGCACGTCGGCGGCGAACTGGGCGAAGTCCTGATGGAAATCTTCCTTGCGGTATTCGCCACCCAGCGCCAGCGCTGAAGGGCCGGCACCGAACCAGTCACCGATCTCGCGGCTGACACGCCCGTCAATCGCCTTCACGCGGCCGACCGCCGTGCCGTAATCGCCGTCTACGGAATTGGCTGCCAGCAGCGCCTGCCCGGCAGCCGTCTGCGCACCGAACGGGTTGATGATGCCATTGGCAATGCCGGCGCTGACGGCGCGGTCGTTGACATAGCCGGCCTCGATGCTATTGACCACTTTGTTCTGGTTGTACGACGCACCGACGTTGTAGTCCCAACCGACCACGCTGCCGTCAAAGCTCAGCAGCAAACGCTGCCCGGTGTTGTCGTCTTCATGCTGACGGGCGCCGACAGCACTTTCGCGCCAATTCACATCGACCGGTTGCGTCGGGTCGAGAGCGAAGCTGTTCGGGCCTGGGGTAATGCCGTTGCCGGGATAAAACGCCGTACCGGGATTGACCTGGTTACCCATCAACGTGCCGGGACCGATCTGCGTGCGGTTTTCGTTGCGCGCCCAGAAGTATTCGAGGCTGACGTTGTGGTCGTCCGAAAGCTTGCCGGTTGCTTTGGCGAAGGCCGAGGTCTTCTCGGTTTCCGGCACCAGGTCGAGGTAGTTCCACAGACTCTGGCGGCAGATGCCATTGCGCGCCAGCAGGCCCGGGGCGTTGCAGTCGGAACTGGCCAGCGGGTTGGTGGCGTTGCTGCCCTGGCTCCAGTTCGCCGGTGATGCAGTGCCGGAGGTGTAGTCGAGGCCGCGTCCAGGCTGATAGTTGTAGGTGTAGCCACGATCCTCGGCAGCCAGGCGTTGCTGCTTGTCATAACTGACCACGCCGAACACGTTGAAACGGTCATCCTGCAAATCGCCAAAACCCCAACTGCCGCTGAAATTACGACTTTCACCACCGCCGGCATGGGTCGGCGTGTCGTAGTTGGTGCTGAGCTGCCCTTCGGTCAGGCTGGTCTTGGTGATGAAGTTGATCACCCCACCGATCGCATCGGTGCCGTACAGCGCCGAGGCGCCATCACGCAGCACCTCGACACGATCGATGGCGGCGAACGGGATGGTATTCAGGTCAACCCCGGAACCATTGATCGCATTGGTCGCGTTGTTGCTCAGCCGCCGCCCATTGAGCAGCACCAGGGTCTTGTTCGGGCCGATGCCGCGCAAATCCGCATACGACGCACCGCCGCTGCTCGAACCCACCGAACGCCCCGAGCCGACTGAGGACTGGTTTGCGGAAATCCGGCTCACCAGTTCTTCGGTGGTGGTCACGCCCTGCTCGCGCAGTTCTTCAACTCGCAGAATGGTGACCGGCACCGCCGTTTCAGCATCGACCCGGCGAATCGCCGTGCCGGTGACCTCGACTCGTTGCAGCTGGGTTGTCGGCTCGTCAGCGGCGACCGCCGGCAAGGTGTTGATTGCCAGCAGCAAGGCCAGGCTCAAACGAGATCGAACGGGTAAAAAATGGATCATGAACAGCCATCCCTGCGTTTTGGTTTATGCAGGGATGTGCAATGGACAGCAGCGTTTTATAGAGCCCGATTTAGACCGTTGGGTGATGAGGTTATGCAAAAAATGGCAGGCGTGGATCAAGCCAGTTCCCTCTCCTTCAGCAACCGGGTATCCAGCCCAAACCGCTCTTGGGAAACCATCTTGAACTGCCCCTCTGCCAATTCGCAGCTCACCAGCAGATTCCAGGAGTGCCGGGTCGCCGCTGAGGGGATCAGCACAAACGGATGCTCAGCGAGTAACGCATCGGCAAACAGTTGTTGATTGGGTGAAGGCTTTGCGGGGCTCAACCAGTAAGGATTCGGCACCTCCTCCGGCTGGACGATTTTCACCTTTGCTTCGCTGATGACCTCAAAGCACGTGAGTACATAACGTTCGCTGTCGAGCGCATCAAAACTGCGATTGGCTGCCACCTCCAGAATCGCCGAGGACGGATCGACTGATGCATAAACGACTCGCCGCCCGGGTATGTTCCATCGGCCACCATTGAGATTCGAACCCATCCCGCTGTCCCACGTCCCTCCGTAAATCTCGGGGTCCAGCCGCCAGGCATACCAATGCTCGTCCCAGGGCAAGGGATTCATGGGTAAACCCCGTATATCAGCTGCCCCAGATACTGCTCCACCATCTGAAACCCCAGTGAGTGACGGATAAACTCGATGGGTACGCGACCGCTCAGGTAGGTGCTGGGTTTGCGCAGCCACTCTTCGGCCCGTGACTGCCTCCCGAAGGCGTGAATGGCCTTTTCCAGCACCAAGGCATATTGGTAGGCGACGACGCTCTGCTGGGGATCAAGCCGTACCGGTTTACCTTCCTTCAGTAATCGCCGTACGGTTCTGACCGACTTGCCGGTGATACGTTTGACCATATCGCCTTGCAGATACAGTTCAGAGGTTGAAAGCATGTTGACCACATCGTTCAGTTCAAAACCTTCGTCGGTAAGTTGAACGATCAGAAAGGCGTCGTCACCTATGTTCTGACCACGTACGAGCAAGTCGACAGGTTTGCCCTCGGCCCTCTTCACACCCGTCAGCCGGGGTATCTTGACGCTGGGCATCGCGACTTCCTCCACAGGGCATCTGGCACGATCGTCACGCCATTGAAGGCGATGGGAATAAGCAGGCGTTTCGTATTCGAGGTGGTGAGTTCGCATGATCCATCCGTTATCAGAGGCCTGAACGTCCAGGCCATGTACGACTTCAATGTCATGTCCGATGCTATAGATCGCGCTTCCGACGACCAACCTGAGAATGTCGTCGGAAATATCCCCACTTATGCGAAAACCCCACCTGTTTCCGTAGGACGTGACTCACGAATAACGCGCACTCAACTGCCGAAGTGATAACTCACATCCAGCCACCACTGCCGCCCGTACGGGTCATAGTTACCGGTCGGGTAATACGGCCAGCCGGCCGAGTCATCGTGCTTGATCTGGTTGAGCACGTTGTTCACGGTCAGGCCGACACTGGCGCGGTCATTGAGCTTGTAGCGCGCACTGGCATTGAACACCGTCCATGGCGACAGACGCCCGTCGCCCGCGCCGTTGGTCACCGAGCCATAGCGAATGCCCATCAGCGTCGCCGTGGCTTTCTGGTAATCCCAGGTCAGACTGGCGTTGACCTTGCTGCGCCAGTCGTAATTGGTCCGCGAAGTGCGCCAGTCCTGCGTCGGCGCCTCGTCGGACTCCTTGTAGAAATGCGACAGCACCAGGGTGTAGCCCAGCGCCGAGCTGAATGCGCCGTACTGGCCGGCCCCCCAACGAATGTTGCTCTTGAAGTCCAGACCGCTGACCCGCTCGCTGGCGGCATTGATCGCATTGACTCGCACCCGTTGCAACTGGTTGGGATCGATAGCGGCATTGCCCGGGTTGCGGTCGATGCGCGCCAGGGTCGACTGGCAGTTGGCCGAGTTGATGTCCTGGGTGCCGTTGCGGCATTCGTTCTCTTGTTGCAGCAGGCGGTTTTCGTCGACGGTGGTCAGCAGGTCGTCGATCTCTACACGCCAGAAATCGGTGGAGAAATCGAAATTGCGCGACGGTGACCAGACAAAACCATAGGTCCAGGATTTACCGCGTTCGGACTCAAGGTCCGGGGTACCGCTCTGGGTGTAGTCGACCCGCCCGCGATCACACGCCCCCTGCACACCCTGGCTGCAACCGTAGTAGTCGATCTGCGCCGGGTAGTAACCGTTGCTGTCGGACTGATAGATGTAGTTCAGGTCCGGTGCGCGGAAACTGGTGCCATAGCTGCCGCGCAGCAACAGGCTGGTGACCGGACGCCATTCAAGCCCAAGGTTATAGGTCTTCTGCTGCTCGCTGCGGCCACTGAATTTGTACTGGTCCCAACGCCCGGCGGCGGTGGCCAGCACGGTGTCGGTCAGCGGAATGCTGAACTCGCCACCGGCCGCATAGCGCTTGCGCGAACCGCCGGAGCTTTGTGCCGGGCTCACGCCATAGAAAGTGCCGTCATTCAGACCGTCGTCCGGGTCGACGCGATATTCCTGCTTGCCCGCCTCCAGCACACCGGCAAATCCGACCGGGCCGGCCGGCAAGTCAAACAGATCGCCGTTGACCGAGGCGTTGTAGCTGGTGGAAACCGACTTGCTGTTCTGGGTCAGATTGCTGCGAAACTGATCCCATTCCTGTGGCGTCAGTGGGCGATCGAGACGCGAGGCATCGGGAGAGAACACCGGGTAACCGTTACGTGTGCCCAATTGCGGACCGAGGTAGAAATCCTGAATCGATGACAGCGGGGTGTAGCGCGTGGTTCTGACGCTGCGGTATTCCGAGCGGTTGGCGGCCAGATCGTAGTTCCAGCCGGTGTCGGCGATCTTGTCCGAGAGGCCGAGGGTGCCGGTCCACGACGTGTCGGTCCACTTGCTGTTGTTGCTGGTACGGCCACCGATTTCCTCTTCTCCGTAACGGCGATACCAGCGCTCAAGATTGCCGCTGTTCTGGTTGATGAAATCCGGTGAGGTGAAGGTCGGGCCCCGGGTGTTGTTCTGGATGTGATCGAGGCCATACATCAAGTCGGCAAACACCTGGCCGCTATCGCTGAAGTGCCAAGTGCCGCGGGTGTAGCCGTCGTAGTTTTCCTTTTGCGTCTGAATGGTCCAGTAATCGTTGTACATCTGATCGGTGCGGCAGCGCCCACCGTTGTTCAACAGCTTGTTATCGAAAGTGCCTTGATAGGCACCGCAACCGGGGCCAAGGTAGCGGTTGTTGCTCAGGTCGCGACGGTAGCCGACGTCCGCCAGCGGGCCACTCTGCATGAAGCCACGGTCGTCGGCCCAGATCGGATCGCGGTTGGTCAGCTCCAGGCCGAACAAGCCGTCGAAGTCGCCCCAACTGCCGCCGCCGCTGATTTGCAGGCGCTGATTGTCGCCACCGCCACGCTCGCTGGTGCCGCCCTTGAGGTTGACGTCGATGCCATTGATCTGCTTCTTGAGAATGATGTTGACCACCCCGGCAATCGCGTCCGAACCGTAGATCGCCGAGGCGCCGCTGCTGAGAATTTCGATGCGTTCGATGACCGCCGAGGGAATGTTCGCCAGGTTGGTGAAGTTGACCTTGCCGTCGTACGGGGTCGGGTAATCGGCGACGCGTCGGCCGTTGATCAGCACCAGTGTGTGATTGGGGCCGAGTCCGCGCAGGTTGATCGCACTGGCCGCCGGCTGCCAGGTGTTGCCATAGTCTTCGCCCTGGGTCATGCCGGTGTTTTGCGTCTGGGTCGCCAGGGCGTCGTAGACGTTCTTGTAGCCGCGCGCTTCCATCTCTTCGTGAGTGATGACGTTGACCGGGGTCGCACCATCGCTTTGCGCGCGAGCGATCCGCGAGCCGGTGACAGTGACTTTTTCCATGCGGTAATCGGCGCTGGTCGCTGGGGCCACGGCGCTGACTTTGGCCGCCACCGGCGTGTTCGCCTCGCCTTCGCGCACACTCAGGCCCTGGGCGCTCTGCTCGACTTGCAGGCCGCTGCCAAGCAACGCCTTCTCGACTGCCTGACGTCCGCCCAACGCACCGCGCACCGCACTGCTGCGTTTGCCTTGCACCAGATTCTGGCTGAACGAGATCGGGACGCCGGTCTGACGCGAGATGTCCAGCAGGACCTCATCGAGCGGGCCGCTGGCGATGTCGAAGGTGTACACCTGGGCGGCAGAATCCTGCGCATGAACCACTGTCGGTCCGAGCCCCATCGCCAGTGCGGCGGCGAGGGTCAGGCGCGGTAATTGTTGTTTGAATGAAATCATCAAGGGCTTCCCTGTTGAAGGCGTCTGCAGGGAATGAGCAGCGGGCCGGCGCTTTTTATAGGGCGGCGATTAGGCCAAGAAGTTATGACGCTATAACCGTGCACCGATGCTGACCCAGTACGGGTTGTGCCAGGTGACGCGGATCGGCAGCGAGCGCTCCAGCAGTTGCAGGGTGCGGTCGCTATCGTCCAGCGGATAGAGACCGCTCAGGCGCAGACCGGCCACTTCGGGGCTCAGGTGCAGGATGCCGCGTCGGTATGGGCGCAGGCCGTCGATCACTTCGCTCAACGGTCGGTCGCGCACTTCCAGGCGACCTTGTACCCAGGCGCTTTCCTGGCCGTTGCTGCGCTCCAGAGCCAGAATGTCCTGTGCGTTGAACCGCAGACTCTCCCCCGCCTCCACCACCTGCCGCGCACCGCCGGCGGTAACCACTTCGACCTGCGAGTGCAGCATCACCAGGCGGGTGAAATCATCGTTTTGTTGCACGAGGAATTTCGTCCCCAACGCACGCATCCGACCGTGCTCGGTCTCGACCACGAATGGCCGCGCAGGATCCTTGGCGACATCCACCAACAACTCGCCCGTACGCAATGCCAACAAGCGCTGAACCGCATCGAACTGCGCCACCACCCGCGTCCGCGCATTCAGGCTCAGCGCACTGCCATCCTCTAGGGTGAAGTCGCGTCGTTCGCCGGTGCCGGTCGCCAGTTCTCCGGCTTCCGGCAGCCAGCCGTAGCGACGCCCGAGCAACCCGGCCAGCACCGCGATGCCGAGCACACTCAAGCTGCCGCTGAGAAAGCGCCGTCGACTCGACGGTGCGTTCAGGCTGTGCAGCAGGCTGTTACGCGGCAGCCCGCGCAAGGTCGGATTACGCAGCAGGTTAAGGCCGCCGCCCATTTGCTCGATGATCCGCTGGTGCCTCGGGTCGGCCGCGCGCCACGCTTCGAACGCGGCACGCTCGCCGGCGCTGGCTTCGCCGGACTGCAACAGTGCCATCCATTGCGCCGCCTCATCGATCACCGCTTCGTCCGGCCTCATGCCTGCATCGCCTGATAGCAACGCTTGAAGGCCTCGACCATGTACTGCTGCACCCGGCTGGTGGAAACCCCCAGCCGTTCGCCGATTTCGCTGTAGGTCAAACCGTCGAGCTGATGGTAGAGAAACGCGGCTTTGGCCTTGGCCGACAAACCGTTGAGCAGGCGATCGACCGCCAGCAGCGCCTCGATCACCAGCGCCCGCTCCTCCGGCGATGGATGCACCGGTTCCGGCGCCAGCGCCAGGCTTTCCAGATAGGCGCGTTCCAGGTCCTGGCGGCGCCAGCCTTCATAGACCAGCCGCCGGGCGATGGTGGTCAGCAGCGCCCGCGGCTCGCGAATGGCGGTCGGGTCCGGCAGGGCCAACACCCGTAGAAAGGTTTCCGATGCGATGTCTTGTGCACTGTGCGGGCAACCCAGCGTGCGGCCAACGGCAGCGCACAGCCAGCGATAGTCCTTTTGGAACATTTGCCCAATCATCCGGTAATGCGGGTTTTGAACATCACCCATGTCTTGCTCCCTGAAACGGGTCCCACCCGCTGCGAAAAACCATCGTTCTGCCGGGATCGTCCGGCTCCAGATCAGGGGGCGACTGTGCAATAGCGCCGCTTACATTTGAAGTAATTAAAAATCAGGATAAGCAAACTATTGAGAATAAGACGCGCCGTCGCCGCAGAAATATTGACTGACACAACGTTGATCCCGGTCAGTTGCCCGCCCTGAAGCACTCTCTAATCTGCGCGCTCCATCGAACGCCAAGGACGGCTCACCGGGAGCCCGCGGCTATCCCTTCAAGGAAGAAAACCATGCGATCACTGAAGATTATTCTGCTGTCCTCGGCATTCAACGGCCTGACCCAACGCGCCTGGCTGGAGCTGCGCCAGGCCGGGCACTCGCCCAGCGTTGTGGTGTTCACCGATGAAGCCTCGGTGTGCGAACAGATCGAACACAGCGGCGCCGATCTGGTGATCTGCCCGTTCCTCAAGGACCGCGTGCCGCATGCGCTGTGGAGCAATGCCCGGCGTCCGGTGGTGATCATCCACCCGGGAATCGTCGGCGATCGTGGCGCCAGCGCGCTGGACTGGGCGATCAGCAATGAACTGACGCGCTGGGGCGTGACCGCCCTGCAAGCGGTGGAAGAAATGGACGCCGGCCCGGTCTGGGCCACCTGCGAATTCAATCTGCCCTCGGGCCTGCGCAAGTCCGAGCTGTACAACGGTCGGGTCAGCGATGCGGCGATTCGCTGCATTCGCGAAGTGGTCGAGAAATTCATCGACGGCGTGCAACCGGTCGCACTGGATTACACCGACCCCAAAGTCCGCGGCCGCTTGCAGCCGAACATGAAGCAGGACGACCGTACCTTCAGCTGGCACGACTGTTCGCGCTTCATCAAACGCTGCATCGACGCCGCCGATGGCCAGCCCGGGGTATTGGCGAGTCTGGCCGGCGGGCAGTATTACGTGTACGACGCGCACCTCGATCAGCGCACCGGCATCCCCGGCAAGATTCTCGCGGTACATGACGACGCGGTGCTGGTCGCGACCGGCGATCACAGCCTGTGGATCGGCTCGCTGCGGCGCAAACCGCTACCCGGCGAAGAAACCTTCAAGCAACCGGCGCGGCATGTGCTGGCCGGGCAATTGGCCGGCGTACCAATCCTCGACTGGTCGATTGCCCGCCAGCCGTTCAGCGACGAGGCCTATCAGCCGATCCGCTATCGCGAATCCGGGCATGTCGGTGAGCTGACGTTCGAGTTCTACAACGGCGCGATGAGCACCGAACAGTGCCAGCGCATGGTTGACGCGTTGCGCTGGGCCAAGTCTCGGGACACTCGCGTGCTGTTGATCAAGGGCGGGCGCGGCAGCTTCTCCAACGGTGTGCACCTGAACGTGATCCAGGCCGCGCAGGACCCGGGGGCCGAAGCGTGGGCGAATATTCAGGCGATCGACGATGTCTGCGCCGAACTGCTCAGCGCGCGGCAACTGGTGGTCAGCGGCGTAACGGGCAATGCCGGGGCCGGCGGCGTGATGCTGGCGCTGGCCGCCGACATCGTGTTTGCCCGCGCCGACATCGTGCTCAATCCGCATTACAAGAGCATGGGCCTGTATGGCTCGGAATACTGGACCTACAGCCTGCCCCGCGCCGTCGGCCCGGCGATGGCCGAGCAACTGACCCAGGCCTGTCTGCCGGTCAGTGCCACGCAGGCGCTGCAACTGGGCATGGTCCAGGAAATCGGCCCGCGCTGCCCGGACGAGTTTTCGCTGTGGCTGCTGCAGAGGGCCAACGCAACGCTGAGCGATCCGACCTACGCCGCCGTGCGCGAGCGCAAGTTGCGGGTCGATCAGGTGCTGATCCAGCAGTGCCGGGAAAACGAACTGCAGGAAATGCAGGAAGACATGCTCTACAACCGCAACCAGTTTGCCGAGAAGTGCCGCCACTTCGTCTACAAGCGCAAGGCCTGCGGCACACCGGCGCGGTTGGTGGAAGACTGGGCGCGGGTGCGCAAGGTTGAGTTGGCGGGTTGATCTTGTGGTGAACGGCGAACCTCTTCGCGAGCAAGCCCGCTCCCACAGGGTACGGTGTCGTTCACAAAATCCATGGCCACCGCCCAACCCTGTGGGAGCCGGGCTTGCCCGCGAAGGCGGTGGATCAGGCAATTTTGGTTTGACGGTTCGCGACATCGATGGCCACCGCAGAGCCTTGCAGGAGTGAGCCTGCTCGCGATGAACGATGACGCGGTAGCGAGCCGGCACTTACAATGCGCGCACCTCAGACACCGGCCCGCCCATGGACATCGATCTCGCCCGCACCTTTCTGGAAATCGTTCGCCACGGCAGTCTCGCTGCGGCGGCGCAGAAGCTGTTCGTCACGCAGACGGCGATCACCGCCCGGGTGCAGAAACTTGAAAGTCAGTTGGGCAGCACGCTGTTCGTGCGCAACCGTGCCGGGGCGAAACTGACCGCCAATGGCGAAGCCTTTGTAGTCTATGCCAATCAACTGGTGCAGACCTGGGAAGCCGCGCGGCGTGACCTGCCGCTGCTGGACGGTTATCACAACGTGCTGCACATCGGCGGCGAAGTCAGCCTGTGCAATCCGTTGATGCTCAGTTGGGCCGCCGAACTGCGCGAGAAGATCCCCGGGCATGCCCTGCGCATGGAAATCCGCGACGGCGAAAACCTCCTGCGTCAACTCGAACTTGGCGTGCTCGATGCCGCACTGGTCTATCAGCCCGAATACTGGCCGGGCCTGCAGGTCGAGCAGGTGTTGGAAGAGAAGCTGATTCTGGTGCGTGCGCCGAACCGCCCGGATCCCTACGTCTACATCGACTGGGGTCCAGATTTCCGTCGGCAACACGACGCCGCCCTGCCGGACAAGGCCAAAGCCGCGCTGAGTTTCAACCTCGGCCCGCTGGCCCTGCAATACATCCTCGAACACGGCGGCAGCGGCTACTTCCGCACGCGCGTGGTACGCAGCTATCTGGAAACCGGCGCGCTGGAAGCGGTGACCAAAGCCCCGGAATTCGGTTACCCGACCTATCTGGTGTACGCCCGCGAACGTGACTCGGCCACGCTGCAGCAGGCCTTCGATCTGCTGCGCCAGGTGATCGCCACCGATGACGACTGGTCGCAACGCTGGAACCCGTTGAGCTGAATCGGCCGCTTTACACCGGAGCATGGCGCAAGTGACCTCAAGGTGCGGCCTGCACAAACGGCCGGATCGGCTAATCTGCCGGGTATAACAACAATACCCACAGGTGAACGCAGTGAGGCAGACCACCGAGGCATTCCGCAGCCGCTACCGTGCGGCCATTCATCCGTTGTACAACCCGTGGCTGCATGGCGCCTTCGTGCTGCTGTTCGGCGTGCTGGCGATCGGCTCATTCTGGAGCAGCGCGCATCAGGTACAGCCGCTGGAATGGCTGAGCGTGCCGCTGACCCTGCTGTTCTTCAACTTCGGCGTGTACATGGTTCATCGCCATCTCGGCCATCACAAAAAGACTTTCGCCAGGCTGTTCTACGCCCGGCACGCCGGCGATCATCACAGCTTTTTCACCCCCGGCCACATGACCTATGACGGCGCTCGCGACTGGCGGGTGATTCTGTTTCCGGCCTGGCTGATCGTGGTGCATACGCTAGTCATTACCCTGCCGTTGTGGTGGCTGCTTGCGCAGCTCAATACCAATGTCGCCGGGCTGTTCGGCGGCTGCATGGTGCTGGGCTATCTGGCCTACGAGGTGTTTCACGCCTGCGAGCATTTGCCACCGCACAACCTGCTGACCCGCCTGCCGTGGATCCGTCAGATGCGGCATCTGCACGAGCTGCATCACCGCCGCGAGTGCATGCAGGAGCGTAATTTCAATATCGTTTTCCCGCTGATGGATTACCTGTTCGGCACCCTCTACTGGGAGCCGCAACCCGCCCCGTTGCGCTATTCGAGATCGCCCATGACCCGCATGCAGCATCAGATCGACATCGCCGGCGAGCCGATTGCCGTGCTCCGCTACGCCGCCAGTGTCAGCCACTGGCCCGAGTGGCACCCGTCGTCGCTGAAAATCGACGGCCCGCAAGGCCCGCTGCATGCCGGTGCGCGTTTCGAAGAAGACATTCATGCCGGTGGGCGCGCCGGCCATTTGCGCTGGGAAGTCACCGAGTACCTGCCCGGTCGACGCTGGTGCGCAAAAGCGCGCGGCGATCACGGTTTATCACTGCTGTTGACCTACGAATGCGCGGCCGCAGCCGATGGCACGCGGTTCGTGCGCACCCTGGATTACCAATTCGATGGCCTGGGCATGCGCCTTGCCAATCGCTTGTTGCTCAAGCGCCGCATCGAACGCGAATCGGCGACCTCGATGCAGGCCCTGCGTGATATGGCGCTCAGACACTTGGCGCTGACGGGGCACCGTTCATGAAGCGCCTGCTGTCAGTGCTGGTGATCCTCGTCATCGCGTTTCTGCTGCTGATGCCGACCAAGGTGCAACCGGTGGCGTGGAAGCCGCCAGCGGCGCCGTCTCTGAGCGAAGGGCCGTACGCGGAAAACCAGCGGCTCAAGGCCGCCAAACAGGTAGGCCCGAGCGACATCGACGGCCCCGAAGCATTGCTGCTGGAGGGCGACTTCCTGATCACCGGCCTGCATGACGGGCGACTGATCCGCACCAGCCTTGATGGCAAGGAGCGCAAGGTGCTGACCGACACTGGCGGCCGGCCGCTGGGTCTGGCGCGACATCCCAATGGTTTGCTGGTGATCGCCGACGCGGTCAAAGGTCTGCTGTCGCTCGACGCTCAGGGTCGATTGATTCCTCTGACCACCGAGGCCAATGGCTTGCCCTTCGGTTTTACCGACGATGTGGCGATCGACAAGTCCGGGCACTACGCCTATTTCAGCGACGCCAGCAGCCGCTGGGGCTATGGCCATGACGGCGAAGCGATCATCGAACACGCTGGCGACGGTCGTTTGCTGCGTTATGACTTTCAGACCGGCAAAACCAGCGTACTCCTCGACAAACTGGAGTTTGCCAACGGCGTGACCCTCGGCCCGGATGACGCCTATGTGCTGGTCAACGAAACCGGCGCCTACCGCATCAGCCGCTACTGGCTGACGGGGCCCAAGGCTGGCACCCATGACCTGTTCATCGACAACCTGCCCGGCCTGCCGGACAACCTCGCATTCAACGGCAGCAACCGCTTCTGGGTCGCGCTCTACGCGCCGCGCAGTGCCTTGCTCGATGGCACCGCCGGGCATCCGTTCGTACGCAAGATGATCGTGCGCGCGCTGACGGTATTGCCCAAACCGGTGGAGAAACGCGGGTTTGTCCTGGGGCTGGATCTTGAGGGCAAGGTGATCGCCAATCTGCAGGACGCCAGCAGCGGTAATTACTCGCCGATCACCACGGCACGGGAATATGGGGACTGGCTGTATCTGGGGTCGCTGAAGGCTACGCACATGGCGCGGTTGCCGTTGGCGGATGCATTGAAATGATGCATGGCAAATGTGGGGAGCGGGCTTGCTCGCGAAAGCGGTGTGTCAGGCAACAATGATGTCGCTTGTGCAGGCCTCTTCGCGAGCAAGCCCGCTCCCACACTGGGACTGGGTCAACTTTCACCACGGCGCGGGAATATGGGGACTGGTTGTATCTGGGGTCGCTGAAGGCTACGCACATGGCGCGATTGCCACTGGCTGATGCATTGAAATAATGCATGGCAAATGTGGGAGCGGGACTGGGTCAACTTTCACCACGGCGCGGGAATATGGGGACTGGCTGTATCTGGGGTCGCTGAAGGCCTCGCACATGGCGCGGTTGCCGTTGGCGGATGCATTGAAATGATGCATGGCAAATGTGGGAGCGGGCTTGCTCGCGAAAGCGGTGTGTCAGGCAACAATGATTTCGCCTGTGCAGGCCTCTTCGCGAGCAAGCCCGCTCCCACAGAGGGATTGCATTCCAGTTGTAGGAGTGAGCCTGCTCGCGATAGCGGTCTATCAGTTGCCCGACCTGTCGAACTTGTCCGGATCTTCGTCCTCAGGCAGATCCTCATCCGGCTCTTCGGGGTGGGTGGTGGTGTGCGCCGGGCTGTTGGGTTCGGGATGCGTGGGAACCGGGTCAAAACCGCCCTGCTCTTCACTGGGGAATCTGGGTGTGTTCATTAGGCACCTCGCAATGAGTCGCTAAGTGAAGACTCTGTACATTCGAGGTGCCTGTCGGGGGCTGCGTTCAGTCATTTCACCATCGCGGATCGGTGAAGCGACTGACGGTCAGGATCGAGCCTGTAACTGCGCGACGATCTTGTCTTTGACCTGCAAGCGTTTCTCTTTGAGCTTTTTCAGTGTGTCATCGCTGGGTGCATCCGAGGTCGCCGTCTCGGCCTTGACTACTTCGGCGTCCGCCTGGGAGTACTTGTTGATCAGCGCATCCAGAAACGGATCCTCGGTGCGTTTTTGCTGGACCTCTTCCTTCGTTAGCTTCAAATCCTGATACAGGTCATGAGTCACCGGCATGGAACACCTCCGTCAGTTGATCGGCAGCCAACGCGACCGATTGCGCTGGCAGTTATCAGAATGGCCTTGGTCGGGCCGTTCTGTCGACCTCCTGTCAGACCAGCGGTGGCCGTTCGTCGCCCTGTCGGAAACGCGATCAAACCTTTTCCCGCTCCGCTCCCTCCATTGCATAACGTCAACAAAAACCTGTGTGGAGAAACATCAATGGACGGATTCAACCTGCGTCATCTCGTTTTGGCTGTAGCTCTGAGCACCGGCATGGGCAGTGCCTTCGCCGCCACCTCGAACAGCTTTGTCGACAACGCCGCAGCCGGCGGCATTTCCGAGATTGAAACCAGCCGTCTCGCCCTGGAAAAAAGCCAGTCGGCCGACATCAAGGCCTTCGCCAACATGATGATCACTGACCACAGCAAAGCCAACGATGAGCTGGCCAGCATTGCCCAGGCCCATGACATCAAGGTTCCGGACACCACCACCCTGGTCAAGCAGGCCAAGGAAAAGATCCTCGACATGCGCGATGAATCGTTCGATGCGGCCTACGCCAACAATCAGGTCAAGGCCCACGAAGAAACCATCGAGCTGTTCAAGAAAGAGGCCAACACCGTGACCGACGACAAAGTCAAAGGCGCCCCCGAGCTGAAGGCCTTTGCGCAGAAAATGCTCCCGGCATTGGAAAAACACCTGACCGCCGCCAAAGAGTTGCAGGCCAAACACCCGAGCAAATAGACCGGGCGCTGCACACTAAAAAGGCCGCATTCATTGAATGCGGCCTTTTGTCGTTTCAGAGCGATTTAACCGCCGTCGGTGTCGATGTCGGCATCGGTTTCTTCACCGGGCTTCGGACGATCTGGCTCAGGTTCAAACCCCGGGCTGAACTCGTTGTCGTTATCGGTGTGTTTGTTCTTCTGATCCACCGCCGGATCGGCGCTCTGCGCCTGCTCGGTACCACCCGTGGGTTGGGTTGGCGGGCTCTGTCCTGGCACTTGCGGGTCGATGGCCGGGTCGTTGCGATTGATCGGTTCTGAACCCTGGTTCTGTTGTTGCTTGGTTTGCTCGTTCATGGCTACCTCGTTTTTCACTACCGGCGCGACTGAAACCGGCCGGCCTTGAAGATTCGAAGCCTGGGTAGCGCCAACGTTCAAAACATCGCTGGTTGCCAACTCGCCAACTAGAATACCGTTGCGTTCCATGCCTCAGATCAAAAATATCCTTCCGGACTCGAACAACTATTTCGAACGGCAAAGGTCACTGACTTCGCACCGGTCATTTTTTACAGAACCGGCCCCAATACGCTACGGAGCAACAGGCACATGGCAGCACTGCAGAACAGCACACTCGATGCGATGAAGAACAAACAACCACAACTGCTGGGCGAATGGATCAACGGACTGGAAGCCAGCGGCGCCAACCGCAACCTCAAAGAACACGACCTGCAACAGCAGACCAGCGAATTCCTGCAACTGGTGATCAACGGCCTGCAGGACGACAATGGCACCAACATCAATGCGCCGGGCTGGGAGTCCACCCGCCAGTTCCTCGAAAAGCTCTCCCATAGCCGTGCCCTGCTCGGTCAGGATTCGCAACAGACCGCCAGTTTCATCTTTGCCCTCAAAGGCCCGCTGTTCTCCCTGCTGCAAAGTCACTATCGCGAACAACCCGCGCTGCTGGCCGAACAACTCTGGGAAATTTCCGAGCTGTTCGACGCCTTCGGCTTGCACACCATCCGCACCTTCCAGAAATCCCGCGAGGCGGTGATCAAGCGTCAGCAGGAAGAACTGCTGGAGCTGTCCACTCCGGTGGTCAAGCTGTGGGACGGCGTTCTGGCGCTGCCGATGATCGGCACCCTCGATTCGCAACGTACCCAGGTGGTGATGGAATCGCTCCTGCAACGCATCGTCGACACCGGTTCGGAAATCGCCATCATCGACATCACCGGTGTGCCGACCGTCGACACGCTGGTCGCCCAGCACCTGCTGAAAACCGTGACCGCGATTCGTCTGATGGGTGCGGACTGCATCATCAGCGGCGTACGTCCGCAAATCGCCCAGACCATCGTGCACCTCGGCCTCGACCTGCAAGGTGTGGTGACCAAGGCGAACCTGGCCGACGCACTGAAACTCGCCCTCACTCGCCTGGGCATCAGCCTCGGCCAAGCGGTCTGAGCCGATGGAACGTATCCCGATTCTCCAAATGGGCAAGTTCCTGCTGGTCACCATTCAGGTCGACATGCATGACCAACTCGCCCTCACGTTGCAGGACGACTTGTCCGAGCGCATCAGCAACACCTCGGCGCGTGGCGTGCTGATCGACATCTCGGCGCTGGACATGGTCGACTCGTTCATTGGCCGGATGATCAGCACGATTTCCGCCCTGTCAAAAATCATGGACGCCGAAACCATGCTGGTCGGCATGCAGCCGGCGGTGGCGATCACCCTGGTCGAGCTCGGCCTGACCCTGCCGGGTGTCAGCACCGCACTGAACGTCGAGCGCGGGATGAAACTGCTGCAGGAACGAGTAAACCGGCAATGACCGTACGCAGCAGCGGTACTCAACCCATCCATATCGAGCAGGATGTCGTGCTCGCACGCCAGACCGCCCGCAAACTGGCCACCGAATGCGGGATGCGCCTGATCGACCTGACCAAAATGGTCACGGCGGTCAGCGAACTGGCCCGCAACACCATGGTTTACGGTGGTGGCGGCGACATGGACTGGCAGATTCTCGATGAAGATCACAAGGTCGGTCTGCGCTTGACGTTCCGCGACGAAGGCCCCGGTATTGCCGATATCAAACTGGCGATGACCGACGGCTGGACCTCCGGCAGCGGCATGGGTCTGGGCCTGACCGGGGCAAAACGCCTGGTTGAGGAGTTCGAACTGGACACCGAGCCGGGCAAGGGCACGCGAATAACGATCACCCGATGGACATGAATATTGCAGGGTCGTTGACCCAGGTGCTGCTGATCGAAGACAGCAGCCAGATCGGCCATGCCCGGCGCACCGCGCAACGGCTGGCCGAGCAACACGGCTTTGATGCAACCGATGCCGGGCGGGTGGCGCTGGTCGCCACCGAACTGGCGAGCAATGTGCTCAAGCATGCCAGCCGCGGCGAAGTTCACCTGCGCCTGCTGCCGCGCCCCGGCGGATTCGGCATCGAGATGCTCGCGGTTGATCGCGCCCAGGGTTTTGATCTGGACGCCTGCCTGACCGATGGCTTTTCCACCGGCGGCACCCAAGGCATTGGCCTGGGTGCCGTGGCGCGGCAGACCGAAGTCTTCGACGTCCATGCCGACGCCCGTGGCGCGGTGCTGCTGGCGCGCTTATACCCGCGCGGCGACCGTCAACCGGACTTGCGCTACGGCGTCAGCCAGCACTCGTTGCACAACGATCCGGCGTGCGGCGACACCTGGCACCTGGCGTACAACGGCGCCAACGTCAGTGCGCTGATCATCGATGGCCTCGGCCACGGTGAGGATGCCGAGCGCGCGGCCAAGGCCGGCGAGCGGGTGTTCGCCGCGACCCCGTTCGCCAGCCCGGTGCTGCTGATGGAGGACATGCACCGCGACATGATCGGCAGCCGTGGCGGCGCCGCAGCGTTCGCCCAGTTCAATGCCGCCCGCGACGGCCTGACCTTTACTGGCGTGGGCAACATCGGCGCCAGCCTGATCACCGCCGACAAGTCGCGGGGGCTGGCCTCGCATCCGGGCATCGTCGGCGGCCAATACCGGAAAGCCCAGCCTTTTGACTATGCTCACGTGAACGGACATCTATTGATCATGTACAGCGACGGCTTGCAGTCCCGTTGGAATCTTCAAAACTATCCCGGCCTGGTGCACCGCCATCCCGCCGTGATAGCCAGCGTCCTGCACCGCGACTTCTGTCGCGGGCGCGACGACGTAACGGTGCTGGTCGTTGCCCTGGAGGCCGCCCATGGCTGAGTCGCCAACCCTGAACCCCGCCGAGCAGGCTGCGCTGATTGCCCAGTTGCAGAGCGAGACCGCCGCCCTGCGCGAAGAACTCGACGAAACCAACCAGGGCGTGCTGGCGCTCTACGCCGAACTCGATACCCAGGCGGAAGAGCTGAAGCAAGCCTCGGACCTGAAAAGCCGTTTCCTGTCGTACATGAGCCATGAGTTCCGCACCCCGCTGGGCTCAATCCTGAGCATCAACAGTTTGCTGGCCGACGAACTCGACGGCCCGCTCAGCCCCGAGCAGCACAAGCAGGTGGCATTCGTCAGCAGCGCCGCCCGTGAACTCAGCGACATGGTCGATGACTTGCTCGATCTGGCGAAGATCGAAGCCGGGCGAATCACCATTTCACCGGCGTGGTTCGACATGTTCGACCTGTTTTCCGCCCTGCGCGGGATGTTCCGGCCGATCGTCGATGCCTCGGCGGTGGACCTGATCTTCGAAGAACCGGTCGGCCTGCCGCGCCTGTACACCGACGACAAGAAACTCGCGCAGATTCTGCGCAATTTCATTTCCAACTCGTTGAAGTTCACCACCCGTGGCGAAGTGCGAGTCTCGGCGCGCCTGGAAGGCTCGGACAAAGTACGTTTTGCCGTCAGCGACACCGGTATCGGTATCGCGCCGGAGCTGCATGGTGCATTGTTCGAGGACTTCTCGCAGGTCGACTCGCCATTGCAGAAACGCCTGCGTGGTACCGGCCTCGGCTTGTCGCTGTGCAAGCGCTTCGCGGCGCTGCTCGGCGGCGAGGTCGGGATGGACAGCACACCGGGGGTCGGCTCGACCTTTTTCGTGATCATTCCACTGGCGCTCGCCTTGGAGAACGTCGATGAAACGTGACATCCGTCTGTTGATCGTCGACGACAACGTCGCCACCCGCTACGCCTTGCGCCGGCGCCTGGAGCGCCATGGCTACGAAGTGCTGGAGGCCGGCACCGGCAGCGAGGGCCTGGCGCTGATCGCGAGCGAGCCGCTCGATGCGCTGATCCTCGACGTCAACCTGCCGGACATGAGCGGCTTCGACATCGTGCGCATCTTGCGCGCCGATGCACGTACTGCGTTGCTGCCGGTGATCCACGTGTCCGCCGCGTCGATTCAGACGGGCGACATCATCACCGGCCTCGACGCCGGCGCCGATGCCTACCTGATTCACCCGGTGGACCCGGACGTCTTGCTGGCGACCCTGCGCACCCTGCTGCGGGTGCGCGACACGGAAAACGCGCTGCGTGAAAGCGAGGCACGCTTTCGCGAGATTTTCGTCAACGTCTCGGCGCCAATTGCCGTACTCGATGCCAACTTGAAGGTGCATGAGTGCAACCACGCCTTCACGCAGATGATTCAGGACAATCGCAACCCCGAAACCCTGAGCGAATGCTTCGACGAAGACCAGGGCGCGATCCTCAATGAGCTGCGCCTGCGGCTGGTCGATGGCGAGCGCTGGAAAGGCACGTTGAACATGCGCGTGCAGGGCGAGATCCGCGAAACCGAGTGGCAGATTTCGCCGTACCGCACGCCGCAGTTGAGCCTGGTGTTTGTCGAGGACGTCACTGAACACCGCCGTCGCGAGCGCTCGCATCTGGCGCAACTGGATGACACCACCACGCAACTGGCCAAGGAAGTCGCCGAGCGCGTGCGCGCCGAATCACAACTGCTGCAAGTGCAGAAAATGGACGCGCTAGGCAAACTCACCGGCGGCATCGCCCACGACTTCAACAACCTGCTGACCGGGATCATCACCAGCCTTGAGCTGATTCAGAAACGCACAGCCGACGCGAGGCCGGACAAGGTGCAGTTCTACGCCGAAGCGGCACTCAATTCGGCGATGAGCGCGGCGTCCCTCACCCATCGCCTGCTGGCCTTCGCCCGCCAACAGCCGCTGGACACGCGGCCGGTAGACATCAACGAGCAGGTGCGCTCACTGGAAGAATTACTGGTGCGTACCATCGGCGAACGCATCACCCTCAAGCTTGAACTGACCAGCAAACCGGCGATTGCCCTGGTCGATCCGGTGCAGCTGGAAAGCGCGGTGCTGAACCTGGTAATCAACGCCCGCGATGCGCTGCCCAAGGGCGGCAATATCTGGGTCAACACCTATGCCGCGTACTCCCATGGCGATCCGAACATGGCCGATGGCGCGTATGTTGCGTTGTCGGTACGCGACGACGGCACCGGCATCGAGCACAGTGTGATCGACAAGGTGTTCGACCCGTTCTTCACCACCAAGCCGCTGGGTCAGGGCACCGGGTTGGGGCTGTCGACCATCTACGGTTTCGCTCGCCAGTCCGGTGGCGATGCACATATCCGCAGCGTGGCAAGGCGTGGTACGGAAGTGACGATCATGCTGCCGGCCACCAGTGACCCGACCGGAGCTGATATCGCGCCAGTGGTTGTCGATCCGCAGGGCTCGGGCGAGCATGTGCTGATTGTCGAGGACATGCCGGCGGTGCGCATGTTCGTCACCGAAGTGCTGGAGGATGCCGGTTATCGCTGCACCCAGGCGGCGGATATCGAAACCGCACTGGAGCGTTTGCAGAATGACCCGACGATCAACCTGCTGCTAAGCGACGTTGGCCTGCCGCGCATGAGTGGCCGCGAGCTGGCGGACGTGGCGCGGGGCTGGCGTGACGGCTTGCCGATCCTGTTCATGACCGGTTATGCCGAAACCGCGATCAATCGTCAGGTGTTCCTCGGCAGCGGCATGGATATGCTGGTCAAGCCCTTCCAGATCAGCGAACTGCTGGACAAGGTCCGCCGCACGCTTGATGGTGCCTGACACACCGCCTTCGCGAGCAAGCTCGCTCCCACATTGGATCTGTGGTGATCAACTACCGTGAGCACACCACAAAATCCTGTGGGAGCGAGCTTGCTCGCGAAGGCGTCGGTACATCCAGCATCATCATTGCCTGACACACCGCTTTCGCTGGCAAGCCAGCTCCCACACTGGATCTGTGTTGATCACCAACCGTGTGCACACTCAAAACCTGTGGGAGCCAGCCTGCTGGCGATGGGGCGGGTGCTATCGGCTCAAGGCCCGCGCCAGAAACGGCGCCGTGCGGCTCTTCTTGCTCGCTGCGACTTTCTGCGGCGTGCCAGCCACAACAATCCTGCCGCCCTGATCCCCGGCCCCCGGGCCGATGTCGATCACCCAGTCACTCTGTGCGACCACGCGCATTTCATGCTCGACCACGATCACCGTGTGTCCTGCCGTGACCAGCGTATCCAGTTGCTCCAACAACCGATCGACGTCACGCGGATGCAGCCCGGTGGTCGGCTCGTCCAGCACATACAAGGTCGCGCCGCGCTGATTGCGCTGCAACTCGGTGGCCAGTTTGATCCGTTGCGCCTCGCCACCCGACAACTCGGTGGCCGGTTGGCCCAGACGCAGATATCCGAGGCCAATATCCCTCAGCACCTCCAGCGAACGACGAATCCCCGGCTGCTCGGCAAACACCTCGACCGCTTCATCCACGGTCAGTTGCAACACCTGCGCGATGCTCAGGCCTTGCCACTCAATCGCCAACGTCTGCGGGTTGTAGCGCGCGCCATGACAGGTCGGGCACGGCGCATACACGCTGGGCATGAACAGCAACTCGACGCTGACAAAACCCTCGCCCTCGCAAGTCGGGCAGCGGCCCTTGGCGACGTTGAAGGAAAACTGCCCGGCGTCATACCCCGCCGCCCGTGCCTCGGGCGTGGCGGCGAACAGCTTGCGCACGTTGTCGAACAGCCCGGTGTAGGTCGCCAGGTTGGAGCGTGGCGTGCGGCCGATGGGTTTTTGATCGACCTGGACCAGGCGCTTGATCGTCTCCAGCCCCGCCGTCACCTGACCGCTGCTGGCCTGTGGCGCATCGTCTTCCAGGCTGAGCTCCTCCGGCTCGTCCTCAACCACCGTCCGCCCGAGTTGCGCGCCGACCAGCTCCAGCAACGCCTTACTGACCAGACTCGACTTGCCCGAACCGGAAACCCCGGTCACCGAGGTGAAACAGCCCAGTGGAAATTCAGCGCTGAGGTTGTGCAGGTTATTGCGGCTGATGCCATCGAGTTTCAGCCACCCGGTCGGCTTGCGCACAGTGCGGACCTGCCGCTGGCTTTCCGCGAACAGATAGGCGCGGGTCTGCGACGCTGCAACCTCGGCCAGCCCGGCCGGCGGGCCGCTGTACAACACCTGCCCACCCTTCTCGCCCGCTGCCGGGCCGACGTCGATCAGCCAGTCGGCGCGGCGCATGGTTTCCAGATCGTGCTCGACCACAAACAGCGTATTGCCGTCGGCCTTCAAGCGCTGCAAGGCTTCGAACAGCGCCTCGCCATCGGCCGGATGCAGACCGGCGGACGGCTCGTCGAGCACATAGATCACGCCGAACAACTGCGAACCCAATTGCGTCGCCAGACGCAGACGCTGCAGCTCGCCGGACGACAGCGTCGGCGTGCTGCGCTCCAGCGCCAGATAACCGAGACCCAGATCGGTCAGGGTGCTGACCCGTTCCAGCAAGTCCTCGGCAATCCGTTGCGCCGCCAAGCGTTTTTCCAGCGACAGGTTCGGTGTGTGGCGCACGTCCGGCGCACTTGCATGGCCGCTGGCACCATGAGCGACACGCTGCTGGCGGGCCTCACGGGTTTGCGCATGACTGAGGGTTTCGCCGCTTTCCTCGGACTGCTGCAGATACGTTGCAGCTGCGACTGGCCGCAGTACTTCGGCCACTTGCAGCAACGGCATCTGCGACAGTTCACCGATGTCGTAACCGGCAAAGGTCACCGACAACGCTTCACGCTTGAGGCGCTTGCCGTCGCACAACGGGCACGGGCTGCCGAGCACGAACTGCGAAACACGCTTCTTCATCAGCGCACTTTGCGAGTGGGTGAAGGTGTGCAGGATGTAGCGGCGGGCGCCGGTGAAGGTGCCCTGATAACTCGGCTCCATCTTGCGCTTGAGGGCGACCCGGGTTTCTTCCGGGGTCAGCCCGGCGTACACCGGCACGGTCGGGGTTTCTTCGGTAAACAGAATCCAGTCACGCTGTTTTTTCGGCAGTTTCTTCCAGGGGATATCGACGTCGATGCCCATGGTCACGAGGATGTCGCGCAGGTTCTGCCCTTGCCAGGCCAGCGGCCAGGAGGCCACGGCGCGTTGGCGGATGGTCAGGTTCGGATCGGGCACCATCAGCGCCTCGGTCACCTCATAGACTCGCCCAAGGCCATGGCACTCGGGGCACGCACCCTGTGGCGTGTTCGGCGAAAAATCCTCGGCGTAGAGCATCGGCTGCCCCGGCGGGTAACTGCCGGCGCGGGAATAGAGCATGCGGATCAGGCTCGACAAAGTGGTCACGCTGCCCACCGACGAACGCGTGCTCGGCGTGCCACGCTGCTGTTGCAGGGCCACGGCCGGCGGCAGGCCTTCGATGGAATCGACATCCGGCACGCCAACCTGGTCGATCAGCCGCCGCGCATACGGCGCCACCGACTCGAAATAGCGGCGTTGGGCTTCAGCGTACAGCGTCGAAAAGGCCAACGACGACTTGCCCGAACCGGATACACCGGTGAACACCACCAGCGCATCGCGGGGGATATCGACGTCGACGTTTTTCAGATTATGTTCCCGGGCGCCACGCACCCGAACCATGCCGGAGGGTGCCTTGGAATTACGCTTGGAAGTCATTGGCGGGCCTTGATCGGAAAATGTAAGTCGAACCCAAAACCTGTGGCGAGGGAGCTTGCTCCCGCTGGGCTGCGAAGCGGCCCCAAATCCAGACGAATCAACCCGGCAGGTAAACTGCGGTTCCCGGGTTTACGACTGCTGCGCAGCCGAGCGGGAGCAAGCTCCCTCGCCACAGGGAATTGGGAATTAGCCAGTCAGGCACTGAGCACCGAGCGAATCATTTGCAACAACGCCTGCGGGCCATACGGTTTGCCCAGCAAGTGCGTGTCCGGGCTCAACTGGTGGTTGCGCGAGATGATGTCGCGGGTGTGGCCGGAGGTGAACAGCACAGCCACTGCTGGCCTCTGCACCTTGGCCCACGCGGCCAGATCAGAACTTTTGATCAGCCCCGGCATCACCACGTCGGTGAAAATCAGATCCACCTTCGCGCCGTCCAGCAGCATCTGCATCGCCACGTCGCCATTGCCGGCGGTCAGCACGCGGTAACCCTCTTCGCGCAGCAACTCCACGGCCGAGGCGCGCACCGCGTCGTTGTCCTCGACCACCAGAATGGTTTCATGGCCACCGCCCTGCTGCTTGCCGAGGCTCGGTGACTCTTCGAGGATCGGGCGCAGGCTGCGCGGAAAGTACAATTGCACTCGAGTGCCTTCGCCCACGGTGCTTTCGATCTCGACGTGGCCGCCACTCTGTTTGACGAAGCCGAACACCATGCTCAAACCGAGCCCGGTGCCCTGACCATCGGCCTTGGTGGTGAAGAACGGCTCGAACACTTGCTCGAGCATTTGCGGTGCAATGCCGACGCCGGTATCGCTGACCATCACCCGCACGAAATCGCCGGCAACGATGCCTTTGCCGGTGCAAAAGCTGCTGTCCAGCCGAGTATTGACGGCGCTGAGGACAATGGTGCCCTCGCCCTTCATCGCGTCCCGGGCGTTGATCGCCAGGTTGAGAATGGCGTTTTCCAGTTGATTGCGGTCGACGTTGATGTGCCACGGCTCATGCGGCAATTGCACGTCGATTTGAATGGTCTCACCGAGGGCGCGTTGCAGCAGTTCGCCAACACCATCGAAGATCTGCCGTGGATCGCAGACCGCCGGTGACAACGGCTGACGCCGGGCGAAGGCGAGCAATTGCGACGACAGCTTGGCCCCACGCTCGACCGCCGCCAGCGACGCGTTGACCCGCCGTTGCACGTTGGCATTGTCCGGCTCATGCCGCGCCAGCAGGTGCAGATTGCCGGCGATCACCTGCAGCAGGTTGTTGAAGTCGTGGGCCACGCCGCCGGTCAGTCCGCCGATGGCTTCGAGCTTCTGCGACTGACGCAATTGCTCCTCGGCCGCCAGCCGCGCCCCGACTTCATCGGCCACACGCTGTTCGAGGTTGCGGGTGAATTTGAGCAGGGACTCTTCGGCGTTCTTGCGCTCGTGAATGTCGATCAACACCCCGGGGAATCGAAACGGCGAACCGTGTTCGTCGAACTCGCAGGCGCCGCTGGCCAGCACCCACAGATAACTGCCGTCCGGGCGCTGTACCCGGTACTCGGCGTTGTAGGGCTCACCGGTCTGCAGCGAATGGCTGACCCGATCATTCACCCACGCCAGATCATCTGCGTGGATCCGCGCTTCGCAGTAGGACTGCGGCAGATTGCTCAGGTCCTGACCCGGTGGATACGAAAACGTGCGGGCGAAACGCTCGTCCGCCGACAACACATTGTTCTTCACGTCCCAGACAAACGAGCCAAGCAAAGCCCCGGCATTCAGTGCCAGACGTACCCGCTCATTGTCGGCGCGATAGGCATCTTCAGCCGCCTGACGCAGGCGCTCGGAGCGCACTAAGTCGGTGGTCTCGACCACCATCGCCATTACCCCGGCCGGCACACCGTCATCGTTGGCCACCGGGCTGTAATACAGATCCATCCAGACGTCTTCGGGCACGCCATCACGCAACAGCACCAGTTCCTTGTTGCGAAACGACAAGGTGCCACCCGCCAGGCAGGTATCGACCACATGCCGATTGAATTCGGCGACTTCCGGCCAGCCCAGTTCCACCGGCACCCCCAGCAGATACGGGTGGCGGCCACCGGCAAACTGCGAGTAGGCGTCGTTGTAGATCATGTAGCCGGCGCGGCCCCAGAGCATCACCATCGGCAAGGGGGACGCCAGCATCAACTGCACGGCGCTGCACAGACTGGCGGGCCAGGCGTCCAGCGGGCCGAGTTCGGTCTGACTCCAGTCGAACGCACAAATGCGCCCGGCCATCTCGCCTTTCCAGCCCTCACAACCGTGGCTATCGGATAAAAACTGCATCGATTGACTCGGTGTCCTGTGGTGTTTGCCCGATACATCGCGACGGCAGAACGCCGTGACGCCCGTCTGTTTCGAGCGTCACCGGCCGTAATGGTTTCATTAGGTTATAGCCGATTTCACACCCGATTCGACTTTAAACCCCGATCAGGTGCTTGAGCGGATGGTAGCCAGTTTTCATCTTCGCCGCGACGTCGAGAATCGCCTTCTCGATGCCGTTCAAATGCGTGCAGGTCAGTTCGATGGCGGCGCTCTGGTCACCCGCTTCAATGTATTCGATCAGGCGCAAATGTTCGTTGTCGCGGCAGGCTTCATGGCTGTCGTCATCCAGCGCGGCGACGTACAGCGAGGCGCGGGAAATCAGCTTCTGGAACCAGTCGAGCAGCACCGGGTTATTGAGGCTGCGCGCCAGTTTGAGGTGGAACTCTCCGAGCAGGTAAATCAGTTGCTCGTGATCGCCCGCCGCGTGGGCTGCGTCTTCCAGTAGCAGGTGCTCGCGCAAGACCTGCATGGCGGCGGTGTCCTTGCGCCGACAGAGTTCGGTGACCATACCGATCTCGATCAGCCGGCGGGTTTCGAACAGCGAGCGGATCTCTTCGTTGCTCGGCAGCGACACCGATGCACCTTTATTGGGCTCGGTGGTGACCAGCCCCTCGGCTTCCAGTTGCTTGAGCGCGGCGCGTACCGACGTGCGGCTGACATTGAACAGTTCGGCCAGCGACGCTTCGCCCAGCTTCATCCCCGGACGCAGCGAACGCTTGCTGATCGCCTGGTAAATCCCTTGGTAGACGCGGTCGACCGTGGTTTCCAGTTTCTTCTCGGTCATTCGAACACTCCTTTAGCCTCGGGCGAACACGGTGTTCCAGCGTTATGCGCCGTTGCACAGATAAGTGTGGCGCAGGATATCGCCTTCGGCGTCGAGATGCAGGGTCTGGATACGATTGGTCGGCGGGATGATTTCGATTTGCCGACCCGCTCATTGCAAGCGTGGACGGAAGCACCGGGCGTTGGCGAGCGGTTTTGGCCGACGCCAAATAAATCGGCTGAGAAATGCCTTCCCCTTGTGGGAGCGGGCTTGCTCGCGAAAGCGGTGTGTCAGTTGGCAAATAAGTGGCTGACACACCGTCTTCGTCGGAACGCCGCCCGGAGCAAGCCCGCTCCCACAGGAGATTTCAGGCGTGCCGGTAATTGTCAGTCAGTACCGTACTTCGGCGAACGCGGGCCATACAGCAGGCCTGCGCGCTGACCGGCCGACAACAGGCGATTGCTCGCCACCCCGGCAATCGGGTATCCGGCATCGGTCGAACTGTTGATCACCTGCTTTACCGCGGCGGTGATCAGCATGCCGATCAGTCCGCCACCACTGTTGTTGCCGCCCTCTTCGCTCGACGCCCGTGCCGAACCGGTCCACAGCGTGGTGCCGGATTTCAGATCCACCAGTCTGGCGGTGGCGGTCACGGCGGTTTCGCTGCTGATGACCATGTAGCGCGTGCCGTACTCGGTCACGGTGATGTACAGCGCAGCGTCGGCGCCGAAGATTTCCTTCAGCTTGTTGGCCGGTGCCTGATGAATGTCATCCGGCGTGGTCAGGCCGTTCTGGCGGAAAGTTTCATCCACCAGAGTGATCGGCAGCACGTAGTAACCGGCTTCGGCCAATGGGAACGTCACCTGCGACAGCAAGCTGTAGGAAGCCTTGACGTCCGGCGAGGTGTTCAGCGGTGGCAGCACCAGAATGGTCTTCGGGCGCGCCTGCTTGTACGCCGAATAGTCGACGGTTTTCGGTGCGACGCAGCCACCGAGCACGGTCAGGGCCAATCCGGCGGCCAGCAGTTTAAGGGTACGCGAGATCATTTGGCGTCTCCGGTCTTGGCGTTTTTAAGCAGAAAATCCATGTACGGGCCGGACTCGGGGAACAGCGCTTTCTCGGTGCGGAACTGCTGCACCATCTGATCGTCCTTGCCCATGCTCAGGTACAGCAGGCCCAAGTGCGCGTGGTAACCCGGCGGTACGGCCTTGCCGGTGGAACGGATCTTCTGCAGGTCGCGCTCCAGCACTTCGGCCTGGGCTTCTTTTGGCTCTTCGCCTTTGAAGTATTCGTAAACCTGCGGTTGGTAATCTTCCCACTGGTACAGGGTTTTCGGGCTGCTGCAACCGGCCAGCAAGGCGCTGGCGGCCAGCGTCAGGGCCAGCAGCGACCGCGACAAAGTCAGATTCATGGGTGTTGCTCCTTGCAATGGGTGTCGATCAGTTACCCGGTTTCCAGGCGCCGGCATTCATGCCATCAACCAGACGATTGATCGCCTCGCGCATGGCCAGATCGAGGACTTTGCCGTTGAGGGTGGAGTCGTACGCGGCGGTGCCGCCGAAGCCGATGATTTCACGGTTGGACAAGGCGTATTCGCCGGCGCCCTGAGTCGAATACACCACTTCGGACGTGCTGATGTTGACGATGTTCAGGTTGACCTTGGCGTAGGCGACCTGGGTCTTGCCACGGCCGAGAATGCCGAACAGCTGGTGGTCGCCGGTTTCCTTGCGGCCGAACTCGGTGACGTCACCGGTGACCACGTAGTCGGCGCCCTTGAGGCGCTGGGCCTGGCCCTTGATCGCCGCTTCCTGCTGGATCTCGCCCATGTTGTCGCGATCCAGTACCGAGAAACGGTTGGTCTGCTGCAAGTGAGTGATCAGGATGGTCTTGGCCTGGCCACCGAGACGATCAACGCCATCGGAGAAAATCCCGCGCATGTAGCTGGAGCGGTTATCGAACTTGCCCACCGCCATCGGTACGCGAGCACCGGTCCAGGCTTGCGTGGCGCTCTCGACCTTGGCCACCGGCAGTGCGCGGGAGCTTTCGGTGGCGCAGCCGGCAAGGGAGCCGGCGATAGTGCCGAGCACGGCAATCGCAACGCCTGAGACCAACATCCGGGAGATCATTCTCACTGTGCATTCCTTCTGAAAAAAACGGTGTGTCCCGGCACGGCAAGGCGGTGGGGAGCGGAAAAGGGGCGGCATTATGACAAAGTGCCATCATTGGCGACAGATATTTTTGACGCCAATGAATTGGCTTGTCTGGACGCACACAAATCCCCTGTGGGAGCGGGCTTGCTCGCGAAGGCGTTCTGTCAGATACATTTGTGCTGACTGACACACCGTCTTCGCGAGCAAGCCCGCTCCCACAGGGGAGATTTGTGGTGTTCTGGATTTAGTGAAAATCGCGGCTCTGCACGCGAATGCCATCCAGCAGCGGACTCAGGTCGCTCAGCCGTCCGGCGATCAAATGCCGCACTTCGCCCTCGCGCTCCCAGCGGCCATCGACCCTGAGCAGTTGCGAGCCGACCAGCACCTGACGCTGACGCTCGGCCAGATCGCGCCAGACCACCACGTTGACGTTGCCGAACTCGTCCTCGAGGGTGACGAAAGTCACGCCGCTGGCAGTGCCCGGTCGCTGCCGCCCGGTGACCAGCCCGGCGACGCTCACCGGCCGCCCGTGTTCGACGTCCAGCAACTCCTGCGAACTGCGACAACGTCGCGCCTTCAGTTCGCCACGCAGCAGCGCCAACGGATGCGGCCCCAGCGTGGTGCCGATGGTCGCGTAATCGGCCTGCAGGTCTTCACCGACACTCGGTTTGGGCAGCAGCACATCGGGCTCTTCCTGGCTCGGCAACCCGGCAAACAGGCCCAGCTGTTTCTGCACCCCGGCCACTTCCCAGCGTGCGCGATGCCGATGCCCGGCCATGCCGCGCAACGCGCCGGAGTCAGCCAACAGCGCCTGGGCGCGACTGTCGAGCGCGGCCCGCTCGCCCAGATCGGCGACATCGGCAAACGCCCCGCGCGCCCGCGCCGCTTCGATGCGCCGGGCGTCATCCTCGCGAAAGCCCTTGATCATCCGCAGGCCCATGCGGATCGCCGGCTGCGCGCCGCTGATCGGTTCCAGGCTGCAATCCCAGTCGCTGGCGCGCACGTCCACCGGACGGATCTGCAACTGATGCCGACGGGCGTCCTGAAGGATCTGATCCGGGCTGTAAAAACCCATCGGCCAACTGTTGATCAACGCGCAGGCAAACGCCGCCGGTTCGTGGCACTTGAGCCAGCAACTGGCGTAGGTCAGCAAGGCGAAACTGGCGGCGTGGGACTCGGGAAATCCATAGCTGCCAAAACCCTTGATCTGCTCGAAGATCTGCGCGGCGAATTCCTCGGTGTAGCCGTTTTTCTTCATGCCGGCGGCGAGGCGCTCCTTATGCGGCTCCAGGCCGCCGTGGCGTTTCCACGCGGCCATCGAACGACGCAACTGATCGGCCTCGCCGGGACTGTAGTCAGCGGCGACGATGGCGATCTGCATCACCTGTTCCTGAAACAGCGGCACGCCGAGGGTGCGTTTGAGCACCACTTCAAGTTCCGGCGAGGGATAGGTTTCCGGTTCTTCCTTGTTACGCCGGCGCAGGTACGGATGGACCATCCCGCCCTGAATCGGCCCTGGGCGGACGATCGCCACTTCAATCACCAGATCGTAGAACTTCGCCGGTTTCAGCCGCGGCAGCATCGACATCTGCGCCCGCGACTCGATCTGAAACACGCCGATGGTGTCGGCGCGGCTGATCATCTCGTAGGTCGGTTTGTCTTTGTCTGGAATCGTCGCCAGGCTCAGATCGAGATGGCGATGACGACGCAGTAGATCGAAGCAACGGCGGATGGCACTGAGCATGCCGAGGGCGAGGATATCGACCTTGAGCAGCCCGACCGCATCGAGGTCGTCCTTGTCCCACTGAATGATCGTGCGCTCGGCCATGGCGGCGTTTTCCACCGGCACCAGCGTGTCCAGCGGTTGCTCGGAAATCACGAAGCCGCCAGGATGCTGCGACAAGTGCCGGGGGAAGCCGATCAGTTGCCCGGTCAGGCTCAGCACCCGACGCAGCACCGGACTGTCGGGGTCGAACCCGCCTTCCAGCAAACGCGCCAGTGGCGGTGTTTCGTCGCTCCAGTGGCCACAGCAATCGGCCAGTGCATTGATCTGATCCGGCGGCAGACCGAGGGCCTTGGCCACGTCACGCACCGCCCCGGCGGCGTGGTAAGTGCTGACCACCGCCGTCAGCGCCGCCCGCTGCCGGCCATAACGGCGGAACACGTATTGCAGGACTTCTTCACGGCGTTCGTGCTCGAAGTCGACGTCGATGTCCGGCGGCTCGTTGCGTTCTTTCGACATGAAACGCTCGAACAGCAGCGTGGTGCGATCCGGGTCGATCTCAGTGATGCCCAAGGCAAAACACACCGCCGAATTGGCCGCCGAACCGCGGCCCTGACAGAGAATCTGCTGATCGCGGGCAAAGCGCACCACGTCGTGCACGGTGAGGAAGTAGCTTTCGTAGCCGAGTTCGGCGATCAGCTTCAGTTCCTTGTTGATCTGCCTCAGCACCTTGAAGGGCGCGCCTTTTTTCCAGCGCCAGGCGATGCCCTCTTTAGTCAGCTGACGTAGCCAGGAACTGCCGGTGTGACCCTCTGGCACCAGCTCTTTCGGATATTGATAGCGCAACTCGCTCAGCTCGAAAGTACAGCGCCGGGCCAGTTGCACCGAGGCGTCGAGCAGCACCGGCGGATACAGCTCGCGCAACACCTCGAGGCTGCGCAGGTGCCGCTCGCCATTGGGGTGCAGGCGCAACCCGGCCTCGGCCACCGGGACGTGATGGCGGATCGCGGTCATGGTGTCCTGCAGGGCGCGCCGGCCACGGGCGTGCATGTGCACATCGCCGCTGGCCACGGCGAGAATCTGCAACTGATCGGCCAGACTCAACAGTGCCGCCAGCCGACGCTGATCGTCCTGCCCGCGATGCAATTGCACGGCCAGATACAGGCGCTCGCCGAAGGTCTGCTTCAGCCAGCGCCCCTCCTCCACGTCATCGACGCTATCCGGCACCCACAGCGTGAGCAAACCCGGCAACGGCTCGCTGAAGTCCTCGCGCAGCACTTGGTACTGGCCCTTCTGCGTACGCCGTCGGGCCTGAGTGATCAAGCCGCACAAGGCCTGATAGCCCGCAAGGTTCTCCACCAGCAGTACCAGTTTCGGGCCGTTGTCGATGCGGATTTCGCTGCCGATGATCAGCGGCAGTTCAACCGATTTCGCCGCTTGCCAGGCGCGAACGATCCCGGCCAGCGTGCACTCATCGGTGATCGCCAGCGCCTGATAGCCGTGCTTTTTCGCCCGCTGGAACAGCTCAAGGGCACTGGAGGCGCCGCGCTGGAAACTGAAGTTCGACAGGCAGTGCAGCTCGGCATAGCCGTCGTTCATGCAAACCAGCCCTGCAGCCACAACGGACCGCCCTCGCCCACGGCCCGATAGGCCCAGCCTTGCTGACCGGCACGGTTCTGGATCAGGTAGTAATCGCGACGCACATCGTCACCGTCCCACCAGCCGGATTCGATGCGCTCCGGGCCCATGAGGATTCGCGCCGAACCTTCCGGCACACTCTGCGGTTCGCCGAGCAGCCAGCCCGGTCGCTGCACGCTCGGCAAACCGCTGCAACGCTGCTTGTCGACGCCGTGCTGCCACGCGCATTCCGGGCGGTGGTCGGCCTGAAAGCGCAGGCCCTGCACCGCGTCATCGCCGAGCCGTGCACGCAGACGTTCGCGCAATTGCTCCCAGGGCAAGGTCTGTTGCGGACGGTCATCGAACAGTTCCTGACACTGCGGCACAAAACTCGGCAGATCTTCGGCACGCAGGCGGAAGCCGCGCACCGGGGCCTCGACCTGGACTTGCTCCAGTCGTCCACGGGCCAGTTCGAAAAGCATCGCCGGATCGCGCTCGGCGCTGAGCAGGCCGACCTTGATCAGCGTGTCCGGCAGCCCGGCGTGTTCCAGATGCAGGTCGAAACGCTGCACGCCGCTGTCACGCCCGCAGAGGAACGCCGACAGGTCAGCGGTCAGACGCCGTAACGGGAACAGCAGCGCCTGATGGGATTGCACGTCGAAATTCAGTTCGATGCGCACATCGAAACGATCCGGCGGCAGATAGAACGCCAAGGCCAGCGGCCGTGCGCCGAACAAGGTGTCGAGATGCTTGAGCATCGATGCTTCGAAGCGCCGGGCCAGGGCCTGACGCGGCAGGCTCTGCAGTTGGTTCAGGTTGCGCAGGCCCATACGCGTCAGCGCGGTGGCGACCTGCGGCTCCAGCCCGACGCGGTCGACAGGCAACTGCCCGAGGTGATGCTGCAGGGCTTCGCCGTCCGGTACTACGAGGCCGTCGTAGGCGTTGGCCAGCACCCGCGCCGCCACCGGATTGGGCGCGGCAACGATGCGATGCCGGAAACCCAGCTCAGTCAGTTCCTTGCGCAGCCGCGCTTCGAACTGCGCCCAGGAGCCGAACAGACCCAGGCTCGACTCGATCTCGAACACCACGGTGCGCGGGTAATGCACGCTGACCTGCGCGCTGAACCGGTAAGCCCACGCGGCGAGAAACTGCTGCCAGCGCTCGACCTCGGCCAGGTCGTAATCGGCGGTGGCAAAGCCTTTGCTCAGGGCCTGCGCGGCGGTCATCGACTGACCGGCGCGCAGGCCGAGTTGACGCGCCGCCGGATTGACCGCTTGCAGCACCCGGCGCTGGGCCGGGCCACTGAGCAGCACCAACGGCTCAGAGGGATCGGCACGCTGACGCAGCACGGCGTCGAGGGCCAATTGCGGGAACAGAATACACACCCAGCGCATGACGACCTCAGTGCCCCACGGCAAACGCAATCGGCGCCGTGCGCGCCAGCCCGCCACGGCACTTGAGCACGCGCAACTGAGCCGGTCTGGCGTCGATGGCGATGCGCAACGCGGCCGGCGAGGGATTGATCGCCTCGCTCAACGGGCGCCAGGCAAACGCCAGGGTCTGGCCGGTTTCCGCCGCCACCTGCAAGCGCCGCAACGCGCGGTCATCGGCCTTGTGCGGCCAGCACAGCACCGCGCCGCAACTGCCCGAGCGCAGGCATTGTTCCGCCGCCCACAAGGCATCGCGTTCGCTGGCCTGAATCACCGACAACTGACGCAGATCGACCCCGGCGTTCGCCCACGCCTGCGGGTACGGCACGAACGGTGGTGCCACCAGCACAATGCGCTCGCCCGCCGTCGACAGCCGCGCCAGCGTCGGCCACACCAGTTGCAGCTCGCCAACCCCGGGGCCGGCCAGGAGGATTTCGCTCAGTGCCGCTTCCGGCCAGCCACCGCTGGGCAGTGCCGCATCCAGCGCGGCATGGCCGGTGGGTTGCGGGCTGGTCGTCGGCGGCGCAGGCCGGCCCTTCCAGACCTGGCCGCCATTGAACAGCGTATCGAGTGCAACGACGGCGCCCATCAGCCTTGCCTCACCAGACCGCAGAACACGCCTTCGATGGCCAGGTCCTGATCATCGCGCACGACAATCGGCTGGTACGCCGGGTTGCGCGGCAGCAGCCGAACCTCATCGCCGACGCGCTCGAAGCGTTTGATCGTCACTTCACCGTCGAGCCGCGCCACCACGATCTGGCCGTTGAGCGCTTCGGGATTGCGCCGCACGCCGACCAGATCGCCGTCGAGAATGCCGTCCTCGATCATCGAGTCGCCCTGCACCCGCAGCATGTAGTCGGGGGTACGGGAGAACAGCGCCGGGTCGAGCATCAAGCGGCTATGGATATCGGCATCGGCACCGATCGGCGCACCGGCGGCCACCCGGCCGAGCACCGGAATATCCAGCAGCTCCGGCCGCGCCGGCTGCCCGAGCAGGCGAATGCCCCGGGCCTGATGCGGATTGACCTCGATAAACCCGGCTTCGGTAAGCGCCAGCACATGCTTGCGCGCCACGCTGCGCGAGGCAAAACCAAAAGCCTCGCTGATTTCAGCGAGGCTTGGGGGCTGACCGTGTTCGGCGATGCGTTCGCGGATAAAGGTCAGGATGGCGGTACGGCGGGGAGTCAAATTGGTCATGGAGTACATTTGTACTCCTGTGGGATTTTACTGACAAGCACCGCCAGTCGGCCCAAGCCGACCTTCCACAAAGATCAAAAGATCGCAGCCTGCGGCAGCTCCTACAGGGGAACGGGGTGTCAGTTGAGGCCACGTTCGGCGAGGAAGGAGGCGATGTAATCGATGAATGCGACGACCTTGGCCGTGGCCCGTCGATGGCTCGGGTACACCGCGAGAATGTGCGGGCCGAAGGTGTCGGGGTCGATTTCATAGTCAGCCATGACCCGCACCAGACGCCCATCGGCAATGTACGGCGCGGCGCTCCACAGCGGCGTGTGCAGCAAGCCGCGTCCGGCCAGCGCGCTGGCCAGCAACAGGTCGTAATTGTCGCTGCGCAAGCGCGGCGCCGTCGGTTGCGCCAGGCTCAGGCGCTGGCCGTCGCGTTCGGCCCACCAGAACTCGCGGCTGAGCAACGGATGCTGATACAGCAGCCATTCATGCTGTTCGAGGGTTTGCGGGGTGACCGGCAACCCTTTGCGCGCCAGATAGTCCGGGCTGCCGCACAAGGCCAGACGGTTGCTGCCGACCACCCGGGCAATCAGCCCCGGCAGGTCGTCATGGCCTTCGCGCAAGGCCAGGTCATAGCCGCTTTCCAGCAGATTGACGAACGCGTCGCACAGATCCACTTGCAGGCTGATCTGCGGGTATTGCTGCAAAAAGCCGTCGCACACCTGATCGAGAAACGCTCGCCCGTACGCCAGCGGTGCGGTGATTTTCAGGCTGCCGCGCAGACCGTGCTGCAACTGCTCGATTTCCTCGCTGGCCTCCTCCAGCCGCTGCAACACCAGCCGCGCGGTTTCCAGATAGACCCGGCCGATTTCGGTGAGCAGAATCCGCCGTGTGCTGCGCTCGAACAGTCGCGCGCCGAGTTCCGTTTCCAGGTGATTGACCGCTTTGGTCAGGGCCGACGGAGTCTTGCCCAGTTGCTCGGCCGCACGGCTGAAACTGCCGAGCTGTGCGGTGACCACGAACATTTTCAGTGCACCCAGCTTGTCCATGCTTTTTCCATTCAGGCAAAAACGTTTTTCGTGAGGAAGGCGTTCTGTCGGCCAGTGTCAGCCACTAATCTGGCCATCAGACGCAATAACAAGGAAATCTTCAATGAAAAGATTCATCCCGAGCCTGTTGGTTACCGCTATAAGTTTTGCCTCGATGGAAGCCATGGCCGCCACCGATCTGGTACTGGTCAACGGCAAGATTTTCACCGCCGATCGTTCACAACCGGAGGTGCAGGCGCTGGCCGTGGAAAACGGCAAAGTGCTGAAAGTCGGTAGCGACGCACAGATCAAGGCGCTGATCGAGCCCGGCACCCAGGTCATCGACCTCGGCGGCAAGACGCTGATGCCTGGCTTGATCGACAGCCATTCCCACGCGATTTTCGGTGGCCTGGAAATGGTCTCTGCCAACATGGAAGACGAAGTCGTCGCCCTCGATGAACTGGAAAAACGCCTGCGCGCCTGGCGTGACGACGGCAAGGCCAGACATGGCGATGTGCTGAGCATTGCCGGCATGAGTTCAGCGTACTGGGCGCAGGCCGAAGCGCTGGGCAAGACCTTCAACCACGGCGAATGGGCTGACGTGCCGGTGGTGTTCACCGGCAGCGATCACCACACCGCGTGGGCCAACAACGTGATGCTCAAGCGCGCCGGCATCGACGCGGCGTTGCTCAAGACCCTGCCCGCTGCGGAACAAGACACGATCGGCAAACTGGCCAGCGGCGAGCCCAACGGTTTTCTGGTCGATGCCGGTTGGGATCGGGTCGCCGCGAAAATGCCGGTGCCGAGCCCGGCCGATATGCTCACCGCGGCCAAATCCGCTGTGCGCTTCAACAACAGCCTCGGCATCACCGCGTGGATGGACCCCGCCGCCAACGCCGCACCGGGCGAGCCGGTCTTCGCCCTCAAACCCACCGAGAAAACCGTCGGCGTGCTGCCGGCCTACAAAGCGCTGTCGGAAAGCGGCGACATGAGCGTGCACGTTGCAGCGTTGCTGGTCGCCAACCCGAAAAGCCTGCCGGCCGATCTCGATACGCTGGATAAGGTGCGCCAGCAATTTCAGGGCATCCCCAACCTGACCCTGCCCGGAGTCAAGATCTTCGCCGATGGCGTGATCGAGTACCCGGCGCAGAGCGCGGCGATGATCGATCCGTACCGCAACTCGCACAAACAGGGCGAGCTGCTGATCGACCCGCAGCATTTCGGCGAACTGGTCAGCGCCATCGACCAGCGCGGCTGGCTGGTGCACATCCACGCCATCGGCGACCGTGCGGTGCGGGAATCACTCAATGGCATCGAACGCGCGCGCAAGGATCGGCAGAGCGGCATTACTCACTCGATCACCCACCTGCAAATGGTCAATCCAAAAGAGTTCGCCCGCTTCAAACCGCTGAACGTGGTCGCCTCGATGCAATTGCTGTGGGCCAGCGCCGATGACTACACCACCGACATGATCAAGCCCTACGTCAGCGCACTCGCCTTCCGCTATCAATACCCGGCGCACTCGCTGCTGAAACAGGGCGCGACGATTGCCGGTGCCAGCGACTGGCCGGTGTCGTCGCCCAATCCGTTCAACGCCATGGCCCAGGCCATCACCCGCGTCGGCCCGTTGGGGGTGCTGAATGCCGACGAGCGTCTGGACCGCGAAACCATGTTCTACGCCTACACCGCCAACGCGGCGCGGACCATCGGCCTCGACCAGCAGATCGGCTCGCTGACGCCGGGCAAACAGGCCGATTTCATCGTGGTCGACCGCGACGTGTTCAGCGTCGACGAAAAAGCCCTGCATGACACCCAGGTCCTGCAGACCTGGTTTGGTGGGCGTCAGGTCTACACCGCCGCCCAATAACAACAGGATCCCTCCCTCTTTTGTGGGAGGGGGCTTGCTCCCGAAGGCGTCCGGTCAGCAAACATTTCGATACCTGACCCACCGTCTTCGCGAGCAAGCCCGCTCCCACAGGGACTTTCACCCTACCCAAGCATTTCCACTGCATTTTCCAGCCCCTATAACAATCACAACATCGGGACTTCACATGAAAGCCTTGCCCTTGCTCGCCCTGAGTTCCTTGAGTCTGTTGCCCCTGAGTAGCCAGGCGATCCCCCTGAACGACGACTTCGCCGTGCTGGTCGACCTGACTCTGGCCAGCGACTACCGGACCCGCGGCATCTCGCAAACGCAAAACGACCCGGCCCTGCAAGCCGGCCTGACCCTGACGCACAGCAGCGGTTTGTACGCGGGTGCCTGGAGCTCCAACGTCGATTTCGGCGGTGGTCTGAAAACCCGTCAGGAAGTCGATTACTACGCCGGCTGGCTGTGGCAGGCCACCGAGGACGTCAGCCTCGATCTGGGTTACCTCAAGTACGCCTACCCCAAGGAAAGCCAGTTCAACCAGAGCGAGGTCTACGGGATTCTCGGCGTCTACGGGGTGAAGCTGGCGGCGTATTACTCCAGCGATGCGCCGGGGGTCGACAGCAAGCAGAGCTCGCTCTACACCTATGTCGGTTATGAAACCGAGCTGCCGTTCGATTCCGGGCTGAAACTGCGTTACGGCAACATGGACTTCAAGGACCCGCACCTGTACTCGGCGTCCGGGCATGGCGAGAACAGCTATCGCGAATGGGAGGTCAAAGTGACCCACAATCTGGCCGGGGTGGTGTTGGGCCTGAGCTACATCGACACCGATCTGTCGCAGAGCCAGTGCCTGAGCAACTGGGGATTCAAGGATGTGTGCACCGCCACTGTCGTCGCCAGCCTGAGTCAATCCTTCTGAAAATCACGATTCCCCTGTGGGAGCAGGCTTGCTCCCCCAGATGATTGTGGTGAAGCTAAGAACCAAGTTGTGCCAGATAGCCCCACGGGTAGATCCCGCGTTGATGGCCGTCGCTGAACACCAGTTGCACGCCATACCCCTGCGGGTTGATCTCGATCAGACGAACACGGTCATCCACCAGCGGAGTAACACCTTTCAGGCGAAACGCGCGGCACTGCGAGCACGGGCACTGGCGGCGCAGTTCGGCGTGATTGAACAGCGACTCGCGGCCGTCCGGCCAGCTCAGGCGCAGGGTCTGCTCGCTCTGCGAATTGCCCAGCGACAGCGGGTTCATTGCAGCTGACTCAAGGCAATCCGCACCGCTTTGCGCACTTCCGGATCACCGTCATCCTGCGCCGCCTGCAACGCCGCCACCGCGCCGCGATCATTCAACTCACCGAGGGCCAGCGCGGCTTCCTTGCGCAGGTTGCTGATGCGATGGCCGAGGGTCTCGATCAGAGCGTCCAGCGCCGGTGCAAAACGCAAACGACCGAGGCTGCGAGTGGCGCGCAAGCGCACTTGCCAATAGTCATCGCCGAGGGCGGCGATCAACGCCGGACCAGCGTCGCTGTGGCCGACTTTGCCCAGCGTCGTGGCCGCTTCTTCGCGCACTTGCCAGGCAGCGTCCTGCAGCGCCTGACGCAGGGCCGGCAGCACTTCGGCACCGGACGCCAGACCGAGGGCACCGGTGGCGGCGCGGCGCACTTCGGTGTCCGGGTCGGCGCTGGCCAGTCGCGCCAGGGCCGGCAGTGCGTCGAGCTGTTTGAGCCAGCCCAGAACGCCCACGGCTTCGCGGCGTACGTTGGCGTCGCTGTCGTTGAGTGCCGCAATTGCAGCCGGTGCGGCGTCGGCGAAACGCAGTTCGCGCAAGGCACGGAACGCGGCGATTCGCACACTGACTTCGGCGTGATCGGTCCACGGCAGAATCACCCGGCCTGCCGCTTCGGTTTTGAGCAGACTCAGGCTTTGCGCGGCGGCCGCCTGCACGGCCGGAGACGGATCGGTCAGCGCCCGGCACAGCGCAGCCACCACCGGTTCGTCCTCCCAGGCTTCCAGCAGCCGCGCGGCTTCGGCGCGGACTTCTTCGGCAGGATCTTCGCTCAGTTTTTCAACCAGCCACAGCAGCCCGTCCGGCTCTTCCAGATCAGCCAGTTCGATCAGGGCAATGCGCCGTACACCGGCATCGTCAGCGGTCAGACGCGGTTGCAGGGCAAGGATGTCGTCGTTATCGGTCACAGCAAAAAATGAGGTCATAGTGCAAATCGCGGCAAAGGGTTTTCGGGAGGCAGGCCGAGCGGGTTGAGGCGCGGCAGCGGTCGGGGGTTGTCGTGGCGCAGCAGGTCGAGGCAATGGCGTTTGAGGCGGGAGAATTCGGGGCTGGTCACCAGTTCGCTGGTACGCGGACGCGGGAAGTCCAGGCGCAGGTCCTCGATGATTCGCCCCGGTCGCGCGCTCATCACCAGCAAGCGATCGGCGAGAAACAGCGCCTCGTCGATATCGTGAGTAACGAACACCACGGTGGTGCGGATGCGCGTCCAGATGTCCAGCAGCAGTTCCTGCATGTTCAAGCGGGTCAAGGCATCCAGCGCACCAAACGGTTCGTCCATCAACAACAGCCGTGGACGGTTGACCAGCACCCGAGCGATCTCGACCCGTTGTTGCATGCCGCCGGAAAGCTGATCGGGCCAGCGTTCGGCGAAGCCGTCGAGGCCGACCAGTTTGAGCATTTCATCCGCCGCGCGATGGCGCTCAGCCTTGCCGATGCCGCGCATCTTCAGGCCGAAAGCGACGTTGTCGCGCACCGTGCGCCACGGAAACAGCGTGTGATGCTGGAACACCATGCCGCGCTGCGGCGACGGCCCGCAGACCTCGCCGCCATCGACTTTGAGGCTGCCGGCATGGGCTTGCAGGTGCCCGGCCAGTGCACCGAGCAAGGTCGATTTGCCGCAACCGGACGGGCCGAGAATGCACACGAACTGGCCCGGCTCGATCTGACAATCCAGCCCCTGCACGGCTTCGAAAGCGTGTTGGCCTTCGCCGAGAACGATCGACAACTGGCGAATATCGATCCGCCCTTCGGGGGTTTGCATTGCGCTCATCAGGCTTTTCCTCGTGGTCGGTGCCAGGGCGTGAACAGCCCGCCCAGACGCTTGATCAGCAGACTGCTGCCCATGCCCAGCACACCGATCAGCAGCATGCCGACGACGATGTCGGCGTAGTTCTGAATGGTGTAGGACTCCCAGGTGTAGTAACCGATGCCGAACTGGCCGGAGATCATTTCCGCCGTGACCAGGCAGAACCACGAGGTGCCCATGCCGATGGCGAGGCCAGTAATGATGCTCGGGGCGGCACCCGGCAAAATCACTTCCAGCAGAATCGCCCGGCGCCCTGCCCCGAGGCTTTTTGCCGAGGCGATCAACCGTGGGTCGACCCCTTCCACCCCGTGCACGGTGTTGAGCAAAATCGGGAACAACGCACCGGTGAAGGTGATGAATACCATCGACAGCTCCGACGACGGGAACATCAGGATCGCCAGCGGAATCCATGCCACCGCCGGAATCGGACGCAGCACTTCGAGTGGTGGCAACAGCAGGTCTTCGGCCCATTTCGAGCGGCCGATGGCGAGACCCAGGGCGATGCCGATGATCAATGCCGCGAGATAGCCGGCGAACACGCGGCTGAGGCTGGCAGTCAAGTGTTGCAGCAACTTGCCGGAATCGCCCAGACCCAGCGCCGCTTCGATCACGGCCAGTGGAGTGGGCACGTTGGCGAAGGTGACCAGGCCAAGGTTCCAGTGGTGGCTGGCGGCGAGTTGCCAGAACAGCAGGCAGAGCAGCAAAGAAGCGGCCCTTGGAACCCAGCGTGAAAATGATCGGTACACAATTTTTCCTCTCAACCGAGATCCCCCTTGTGGGAGCGGGCTTGCTCGCGAATGCGGGGTGTCAGGCAATCATTTGCTTACTGATACACCGGATTCGCGAGCAAGCCCGCTCCCACAAGGGAATGTGGTGTGCCTAAGATCAGCGCACGGCCACAGCCTGGGTCGTGGCATCGGTGAAATCGAAGACCTTGCCACCCTGCGCCGCCGCATATTGCTGGGCCTGGCCCTTGAGCAGAAACGCGCTCAGGCGGCCCTTGGCATCACTGGCGAACCACGCCTGATCGGCGAGCAACTTGATCCCGCTGTCACTGGCCTGGGCATACACCGCGCGGATGTTTTTGCCTTCCTGCTTCAACGCGGCCAGCGCAGTGAACGCCGATTCAGCCGAGGCGTACTGGCGCACCTTGTCTTCGCCGCGCACCCAGATTTCGGCGACGTGGCTGAAGTCAGTGATCGCTTTGCCGCTGGCCGCATCCAGCGCTTTCAACGGCGTCTGCGCGTAATTGGCGAGTTGCGCGGTGTAGTCCAGATTCGAGGCCTTGAAGGCGGCGCGGATGTACTGATCGTCGATGAAGGTGTTGAGGTCGAGGCCGCGATCAGCCTTCTTCAGCAGCTTCAGGGTGTCGATCGCCGTACCCACCGCCTGACGGTACTCCGGCTTCCAGCTCAGGTCGCGGGTCTGTACGCCGAGCGGGCCGTGGAACAGGTAGTTGACCTCGGCATCGACGCCGGTGACTTTGGCGATCAGCTCGCTGTACTTCTCAGGTTCAGCGGCCAGCAACTGGTTGGCCTCGATGCTCGCGCGCAGGTAGGCGACGACGATTTCCGGGTACTGTTTCGCGTAGGCCTGATCGACCAGCGCGCCGTGGAAAGTCGGCGCATTGGCCTGGGCGCCGTCGTAGATCTTGCGGGCGAAACCACGGCTCGGGAACAGCTCGGCGAACGGCACGAAATCGGCGTGGGCGTCGATCTTGCCGGCCTGCAACGCGGAGCCGGCGACTTCCGGTGGCTGAGCGATGATGTTCACGTCTTTCAGTGGATCCCAGCCCTGCTCCGCCACCGCGCGCAGCAGCATGCCGTGGGCGGTCGAGGCGAACGGCACCGAGATGGTCTTGCCCTTGAGTTCGCTCAGCGCCTGCACCCCGGACGCACTCGGCACCACGATGCCGTTGCCGCTGCCCTTGATGCTGCCCGACAACACGCTGATGAACAGGCTGTGCTTGCCGGCGGTTTCGAACGCCACACCGTTGAACGCGCCTGGGAAATCGGCCATGGCGCCGAAGTCGAGTTTGCCGGCGACCATTTCGTTGGTCAGCGGCGCGCCGCTGGTGAAGTTCTTCCACTGCACGTCGTATTTCGCGTCTTTATAGGCGCCGTCGTGCGGCAGGTATTTGTCGAGCAGACCGAGCTCACGAATCAACAGTCCGCCGGCGGCGCAGTTGATGGTGGTGTCCTGGGTGCCGATGGCGATACGGATGGTTTCGGCCGAGGCCGACAGAGTGAATGAAGCCAGTACCAGACCGGCGATTGCTGCACGCAACATGAGTGTTTCCCCTCGAATCATTTATTGGATGTTCGTCTCCGCCGCGATCAGGGCGCGGTGGGAAACGAGGGGTTTCGGTGAATCCAGCGTCCGGGGTTTCCGGATGGCTTTGGGTTGTCTGGGCGGGCCTCTTCGCGAGCAAGCTCGCTCCCACAGGGTTTTGGCGTACTCAATTTGTGCAGTAACTCGATCCATTGTGGGAGCGAGCTTGCTCGCGAAAGCGGCGTATCTGTCGACATCATTGCTAAATGACCCACCGCTTTCACGAGCAGGCTCGCTCCCACATTTCGAGCAGGATCAGCGCAGGAGATAAGGGATGTCGACCTTGACGGCACCAGTCGGGCAATCCTTCTCACACGGCATGCAGTACCAGCATTCATCGAACGCCATGTAGGCCTTTTGTGTGGCCGGGTTGATTGCCAGCAGGTCCATCGGGCAGACGTCGACGCACACGGTGCAGCCTTTTTCGGCGATGCATTTGTCCTCGTCCACGGTGACCGGGGCGTTGGAGCGGAAGAAGATTTCCTGGGCTTGATAGGCCATGGTTCGGACTCTCTCTGGTGATGCATCAAGCGGCGAACGCGCCCACCCGCAAGCGGTCGTAAGCCTGCATTTCTTCGGCATCGAGCGGGATGATGTACGGCTCGACGGGTTTCTTGAAACTGGTCATGCGGCCGTCTTCACCCTTCTTCAGATGGCAATGGCAGAACCACTCGCTGTCGTTGCGCTGCGGGTGATCGACGCGGCAGTGGTACAGGCCCCAGCGGCTCTCGGCGCGGAACAGTGAAGCGCGCGCGGCCATTTCGGCGCAGTCGCGGATCACACTGGTTTCCATGGCACGCATCAGCTCGTGAGCGTTGTTGGCTTTCATCTGCTCAAGATCACGTTCGATGTCGCTGAAGCGCTGCAGACCGATCTGCATTTTTTTGGTCACTTTCGGCGGTTGCAGGTAGTCGTTGACGAAGCGCCGCAGCTTGTACTCGACCTGCGCCGGCGGCAGCCCGTGCTCTCGATCGAGCGGTGCGTAGACCCGCGCTTGCTCCTTTTCGATCTGTGCGGCATCCAGCGCGGAAAACTCGCGCCCGGCGACAAAATCCGCCGCGTTGTGCCCGGCGAACCAGCCGTAGGTGAACGCGCCGAGCATGTAGTTGTGCGGCACAGCGGCCATGTCACCTGCCGAGTACAAACCTTTCACCGAGGTCTCGGCACGCTCGTTGACCCACACCCCGGACGCCGAATGGCCGCTGCAAAAACCGATCTCCGAGATGTGCATCTCGACCATCTGCGTGCGGTAATCGGTGCCGCGATTGGCGTGGAACTGGCCGCGACTCGGGCGTTCGTTGCTGTGCAGGATTTCCTCGATGTTCTGGATGGTTTCCTCGGCCAGGTGATCGAGTTTGAGGAACACCGGGCCGTTGCCGCTTTCCAGTTCCTGGTGGAACTCCCACATCATCTGCCCGCTCCAGTAGTCGCACTCGATGAAGCGTTCGCCCTTGTTGTTGGCGGTGTAGCCGCCGAGCGGGCCGGTGACATAGGCGCAGGCCGGGCCGTTGTAGTCCTTGATCAACGGATTGATCTGGAAGCATTCGAGGTTCGCCAGCTCGGCCCCGGCGTGATACGCCATCGCGTAGCCGTCGCCGGCATTGGTCGGGTTCTCGTAGGTGCCCATCAGGTAGCCTGAGGACGGCAGGCCTAGGCGACCGGCCGCGCCGCAGGCGAGGATCACCGCTTTGGCCTTGATCACATGGAAGTCGGCAGTGCGGCAGTCGAAGCCCATCACGCCGTTGACCGCGCCCTCCTCGTCGGTCAGCAAACGGGTGCAGACCAGGCGATTGGTGATGCTCACCCGCGCACGTTTCAACTGGCGGTAAAGGACCTTTTTGATGTCGTGCCCTTCCGGCATCGGCAGCACGTAGGCGCCCATGTGGTGGACTTTTTTCACGGCGTAATCGCCGGTTTCGTCCTTCTCGAACTTCACACCCCAACGGTCGAGTTGCTCGATGGTTTCAAAACTGTGAGTCGCATAGGCGTACACCGCCGCCTGATTGACGATGCCGTCATTGGCAATGGTGATTTCCTTGGTGTACTGCTCCGGCGTCGAGTGGCCGGGGATGATCGCGTTGTTCAGGCCGTCCATGCCCATGCTGATCGCGCCGCTGCGTTTGACGTTGGCCTTGTCGACCAGCAGCACGCGCAAATCACGGTTCTTCTCTTTGGCCTTGATTGCCGCCATCGGGCCGGCGGTGCCACCGCCGATCACGACGATGTCGTATTCCTGCTCTAAGGTCTTGCGGGTCATGTCACGCCCCTTTTTGCCGGTCGATCCGCAGGCGGTACTGGAACGCATCGCCACGGTAGTAAAGGTGTTCGAAGTCCAGCGGCTGGCCGTTGGCGTCGTGGGTCAGACGTTCGATGCGCATGATCGGCGAGCCGGCCTCGACGTTCAGCGCCTGGGTCAGGTCGCTGTCAGCCAGCACCGCGTCGATCGCCAGATCGGCGTGACCGAGGGCGATGCCGCAGTCGTTTTCCAGAATCAGGAAGATGTCGCGAGTCACCAGATCGGCCTTCTCCAGCCGTTCGCCGATGGCTTTGGGCAGGTAGGTGATTTCCAGCGAAATAGGCTCGCGGTTGATCAGCCGAACGCGTTTGATCTGCGCCACGGTCTCGCCTTCGGCGACTTGCAGGCGCTCGGCGACACGTTTGTCGGCGGGGATGAATTTGAAACTGCGCAGACGGTTGATCACCTCGTAACCGCGCCCGGTCATGGACTCGGCGAGGCCTTGCAGGCTGCTGACGTTTTGAAAGGTTTTCGGCTTGGCGACGAAGGTGCCTTTACCGTGGATCTTGAAGATCAGCCCTTCTTTCTGCAGATCACCCAGCGCCTGGCGCACGGTGATGCGGCTGACTTTGAACAGCGTGCCGAGTTCGCTTTCGGACGGCATCTGGCTGTCTTGCGGGTATTCGCCATCAAGAATGCGTGCGCGCAGGACGTCACGCAGTTGGGTGTGCAGCGGGACGCTACTGAGGGACAGGACGTTATCGGTCATCAGGGATCACTTGTTATAACGAGTTATGACGTGATCTTAGAGACGTTATGACAAGCTTGAGAAATACCGAATGGGCATAACCTTAGACACGACGACACACAGACCTTTGTGGGAGGGGGCTTGCTCCCGAAGGCGGTGTCTCAGGCGATGGAAATGCCAGCAATGCCGGCCTCTTCGGGAGCAAGCCCCCTCCCACAAGGAAATGGTGTTGTGGTCTGGAGGATCAGTACCGTTTGAGGATTTGGTCCATCACCCAATCGGTCTTCAGGGCTTGTTCGGCCACCGCCGGATGTTGCGAATCGCCACGGATGTGCGCATTCATGCCGAGGACGTGATGCCACTGAATGTGTTCGTGATGGGGGATTTCCAGACTGATCTGTTCGTCGGCAAATAGCTGGACCGGATGCTCATCGAATACGGAAAAACTGATGCGCCCTCCACTGCCGATAATCTCGACCCGATCCTCGCGCCGATCCGCGACAAAGCTCCAGCAGCCCATGCCCAGCGCTCCGGAGGCGAAGCGCCAACTGGCGCTGACCGCGTCTTCCGCCGCATACAAACCGGCCTGGCGCGCGGTGAAACCGGCGACTTCGACGATATCGCCGAGCAAATACTGAAACAGGTCGAAACCATGGCTGGCCAGATCGGCAAAGTAACCGCCACCGGCCACGCTCGGATCGGTTCGCCAGTTGGCGCTGCCGTCCAGATCTGCTGCCGATGGGGCCTTGGTCAGCGTCCAGCTCAGGTGCCGCACCTCGCCGATGCGGCCCTGCTCCAGCCATTGCCGCACTTGGGCAAAACGCGGCAACGAACGGCGGTAGTAGGAAACGAACAGGTGCAAACCGGTGTCGGCAAATGCCTGCTGCATCTCGCGACTTTGCCCGGCGTTGAGCGCCATCGGTTTCTCGACGCAGCAATGCTTGCCGGCGGCGGCGACTTTCAGGCTGTAGACGTGGTGGCTGTCGGGTGGCGTGGCGATGTACACCGCGTCCACCTCGGGGTCGTTGATCAATGCATCGACATCGGTATAAACCCGAGCGATGCCATGGCGCGCGGCGTAATCGGTCACCGCTTCAAGGCGGCGGCCCATCACCGCCACCAGCGCCGAGCCGGGCGCTTTGTAGAAGGCCGGCCCGCTCTTGCGTTCCGTGACGCTGCCGCAACCGATCATGCCCCACCGCACCACGTCCATGCTCAACTCCCTTTGTTTGAAACACTCAGCCGATGCGCAACGCGCGCAGATCGAGGTGGCCGTCCTTCAGCGGCGGGCACCAGTAGTAGCCGCCGGTGATCGGCCGGCTGATGCGATACAGACCGTCAGTGATGCCGTCTTCCAGACCGCTCATGCGCCGCAGCTGGGCTTCGAAGGCGTCCAGCGAAACACCGAACGCGAGGAACATCAGGCCGGCACGCTCGCCTTCGATCCACGGCATCGAACGACGCACGACGAAGGCTTCGGGGGCGAAGCTTTCCTGGGCGGTGCGTTTGACGTGGGCGGAGACCGGCGCGTCGTCGATCTCTTCGTTGTCGCTGAGGCGACGGCCCATGATGTTGTCCTTGTCTTCGGCGGACAGCTTGTGGAAACCCTTGAGGTCGTGCTGCCACTGCTGGATCGCGGCGAAACTGCCACCGACCAGCCCATCAGCGCCCTCGCCCAGCAACGCGGCGGCAATCGCGGCGTCATCGTGCGGGTTTTCGGTGCCGTCTTCGTAGCCGGTCAGGTCATGGCCGTCCTTGTGGCGGAAGGTTTCCTGCGCCTGCACCAGGCGCAGCGCCGGGGCCAGCGCGGCTTCGAAGGCGTTGCAGCGATTGAGCAGTTCGCCACGGTCGACACCGTGCAGCCAGACCCAAAGTGCGTGCTGGGTCGACGGGTTTTCCACGCCGACGCCGGTCATGGCCGGGAAGCTGCGCAGACCGTCGATCTGCACATTCAGGGCCTTGGTCAGGGATTCACCGAAACCGATCACAGCCGATTTGCCGTCCACCAGATTCATCAGGTTGTCGATCGCCTGCGGCAGTGCGGCTACCGACTCAAGGGCGAAAAACAGGTGACGTGCTTGCGCAGGAACAGGGGTGGCGAGAATGCCCGGCTGGTAGTAACTCATGTGAACTCCTTGGGAAAGTGCGCGGGAGTTTACCTGTGGCCGGAGGGTTTGTGGGGTTGAAATACTGGTGAGTGGCGCACGGAAGCCTGTGGCGAGGGAGCTTGCTCCCGCTCGGGGGCGAAGCACCCGCAAACCCCGCCGGCAAGGTGTGTCTGGAGGAATGGCGTGGCAGGTTTTGGGTCTGCTGCGCAGCCCGGCGGGAGCAAGCTACCTCGCCACAGGGGACCGATGTCTAAGCGGTGCTTGCATCCTGGCGCCACGCACTCGGGCTCATCCCCGTCCAGCGCTTGAACGCTCGGCGAAAACTGCGCACGTCGCTGTAGCCAACCTCTTCGGTGATGCGTTCAATCGGCATCTCAGGATTGGCCAGCAGACTCATGGTCCGCGCTTGGCGCACCTGTTCCAGCAGCCCCTCGAACGTCAGTGCATGCTCGGTCAAACGGCGGCGCAGGGTGCGGCTGCTCATGTTCAGGTCGCCGGCGATTTTTTCGATATGGCTGCCCCGGCTCAAGTCCCGGGCAATCGCCCGTTCCACTGCCTGGATCAGATCGAGTTTCTGATGTACCTGTGCCGCTTCCAGCTCTAGCAAGGCAACCGCCTGACGCAGCGCCAGTGAATGATGATTGGGCAGATTGACGTCCAGCCACTGGACATCGATCAGCATGCGATTGTGCAGGCAGCCGAAGCGCACATCGGGCCCGAGCAGGCGGTGGTATTCGCTCAGGTAATCCGGCGCGGCGTGCACGAACTCCACGGCAATCGCCTTGAACTCATGGCCCACCAAGGCCCGGCCATACACCAGCAGGCTGGCGAAAAACTCTTCGACGGCGAACACCTGCACATCGGCGAACGGCAAGCGACATTCGGCATCGAGGCGCACCTGGTCGCCGACCACATCGACACTGGACACCACGATTCCGCCGGAGGTGTGCTGGTGGCGGATACCCAATGCAAAGGCATCGCGCAAGGTCTTGCACAGCGACAGCACGTGCCCGAGCAACCCCAGCGTACCCAACACATTCTGCGCCCCGACCCACAGCCCCAGCCCCTGATTGGGCAGCACTTTGAGCGCGCGTTGAATCATCGCCACGGCCTGGCGGTAGGAAATGCGTTGCGCCGGATCCTGCAGATCTTCAAAGGTGAAACCCAGGCCACGGCACAGGCTTTCGGGGTCGATGCCTTTGTTCTGCGCGACTTCGGCGAGGGTTTGCAGGAGAAACGGCGAGACCAGCGCCAGTTCAAAAGTGGGGTCTTGGACTTTTACGTTCATGGGGGCTGACATTCCGGATCACGCTTGATTGTTATTTTTGTAACCGGTTATGTCGAAGGAAGTTAGCACAGGGTTGGCCGACTGTCCGCAGAAGCCCCCCTAACTGTCCGCCAATACCCTGCCCCGTCGGGCGCCAAGCGCTTATTTCTATGGTGCCGGACGTTCTGCGTACCGGCGCCACGTCCCAACACAATAATAATGAGGACAGCCATGAGCCCGAACCGCGCCACATTCCCCTTGCGTCTGGCACTGACTCTGCTCGGTTGCTCCGCGGCCCTGCCGGCCCTGGCCACCGAAGCCGGGGTCGACAACATCGGCCCCGGCACCGACGGGTTCTTCATGCTGCCGCTGGAGGTCGACAGCCTTCCGGAGAACATGGTCGCGTTCAACCTCTACTACAACCATTACAAGTCGACGAAGCTCAACATCAGCTCGTTGGGCGGCAAAGTGCCGAATGTCGAGATCGAATCCACAGCGGTGATCCCGCGTATTGATTACCTGAGCCCGATACGAGTGTTCGGCGGACGTCTGGCCGGCTACATCGCCCAGCCATGGCTGAAGCAGGAAGTCTCAGTCTACGGCGTCAGCGATACCCGCGAAGGCATGGGCGATACCACCATTGCGCCGATCATCCTGTGGGACATGGGAAAGAACCTGACCCTCGGCGCCGCCCTTGAAGTCACCTTGCCCACGGGTGAATACAGCGTCGATCGGCTGGCCAACACCAGCAACAATTTCTACACCTACAAGCCGCTGTTCTCCTTCACCTGGTTGCCGACCGACAAGACCGAAGTGTCGATGAAGACCACCTACAGCTTCAACGAGAAGAACAAGGACACCGACTACAAGTCCGGGCAGATCTTCCACTTCGATTATTCGGCCAGCTACAAGATCACCGACGATGTGATGTTCGGCCTCAACGGCTACTACCTCAAGCAGACCACCGACGACAAACAGTACGGCCACACTGTGCAGTTCGCGGGGCAGGATGTGGACGACGGCGTGCGCGGCAAAGTCTTCGCGATTGGCCCGGCGCTGCATTTCACCTTTCTCAAGTACGCCAGCGCGGAGATTCGCTGGGCCAAGGAGTTTGACGTGGAGAACCGGCCAGAGGGGGAAATGTTGTGGGCGAAGGTGAGTATTCCGTATGCGTTCTGAGTGCATTTGTAGGAAGGTGCGCGCGGATTTGTAGGCTGGAAACCTGAAAAACAGAGTGGAGGAATAGGCCTACAACGGCGGTCGAGATTGCCGGACAACGGAGGGAAACGTCCGGCAGATTCCAAAGGGGCGCTTGCAGATACTGGGCTTCGTTATCCCATGGTTCTTCGAGAGCTCATGGGGTACATCGTCTGCCAGTGACGACAATGGGCCATTCCCCCTTAAACTGCTGAGATTGATCACGGAGATCACTATGAGCTTATTACTTTCCCCGTTTTACTCTGACTTCGAATCCGAAGAAGAGGCAGAGAGCTACGATCGCTGGTTTCGTGCCAAGGTGCAGGAGGCACTCGATGACCCCAGCCCTGGCATTCCCCATGATGAAGCTATGGCAATGCTTGACCAGATGCTGGAAGAGATGCGCAGGAAGCGCCGCGCTGCTGCTTGAATGGAGCGATCAAGCTCTGAACGATCTGGCTGACATTATCGATTACGTTGAACAATACAACTCCAACGCTTCAGTGGCTCTACAGCACAAGGTTGGTGCAGCAACGCAAAGGCTTTCATCAATCCCCTATGGTTACCGGGCCGGTCGAGTGCCAGGCACTCGGGAAATGGTGGTCAATCCGAACTATCTGCTGGTCTATCGAGTGAACGGGCGCATCAAAATACTGACGTTAGTCCACACCCGACGACAATACCCACGAACCTCATCAACATAAAAAAGGGCGGCCATCAGGCCGCCCAAAGTACTACACGAGAGTCTTTTACAACGTCAGTTGGCCCCGCTCCTCCTCGGTCAACTGCTGTTTCGCCTGTTCATCCAGCGCCCCGGCGCCCAGCACCTGCACCGGGCTGTTCGGGTTGTAGCCGGTCGTCGGCGCACGGCTTGCTCCATCGCGGTTCGGCGCCAGTTGCTCGTTGCCGAAACTCAGCACCTGCACGGTGAACACCGATGCCTGGCTCTGCCGCGCCGCTGCTTGCTGCTGATGCGCCACGTCCTCAGCGGCCTGGGTTGCCGAAGACGCCGCCGAACTGGCTGAGGTGATCGCCCCAGTGTTCACCGACGCCACCACCGGTACGCCGCTGGTCTTGCCCTGCACCGCGATGTTGGCGGCGTTGACCACGGTCAGCGCGGCGATGTTGACGTTGCCCGAAACACGAATCCCCGCCTCCCCCGCATCGATGGTGCCCAGCGGAGCAATCAGGTCGATGTCGCCCGGCGCCACTTCGGCGATGGGGTTGAGTGTGGCGATACCCGCGCCAGTGCTCGGCACCGATGGCGACAGGGTTACGTTGCCCCAGGTGTCGTACACGCGTTTCGGTGGGGTGTAGACCACCGTGGTTTTCGAGCCGCGACCGGCGTTGATGTCGCCCTCTGCCGACCAGCCGAGGATCGAGCCGCCGAAGGTGGTCATGATCCGGCTTTGCCCCAGCAGAATGCTGCCCTGCGAGTAGAGCTGAATGTTGCCCGAACCCTGGGTGATGATCCCGGCGGTGGACGGTGGCGCCGCGCCTTCGATGCCGAACACCTGACCGCCGCCCGGCGTGAGCATCTGAATGTCGCCGCCGAACAGGGTCTTGACCCCGGCACCACCGTACAGCGTGATGTCGCCGTCGTAGCGGAGCGGATTGCCCGCCACGTCGGTGGTCGGGAACAGCGCGGCGATGGCGTTGCGACCGCGCAGGTAACTGCCTTTGCGCGGGCCGTCGACGTCGTTGTATTCCAGGCCGCCGGCGCGCAATTCGGCGAAGTACACCTGCCGCGCGAAGATCGCCTGCGCGGAACTCGGCAGCGCGGCAAAGAACGCTTGCGCCTGCTCCTGATTGCCGCTGAAGCCGTAGCCGAGGCTCAGCCAGCTCTGCAACTCGTCGAGGTAGGTCTTGACCACTTTGCCCGGTTGCGCACTGAGCGCCACGTCCACATTGGCAACGTTCTGCGGATTCAGATAACGGGCAATGAACCGCGAATAATCCGGCCCCTGCACACCAACCCCGGCCTGCAACACCACGTTTGCCCCGGCACGCTTGTCACCTGGCGCCAGCGGCCCGGTGCTGGTGATACTGGCGCGATCCTCCATGAGGATATTGCGCCCGGCATTGACTTCCAGCGTGCCGGGGCCGGCGATGTCGAAGCTGCTGTACAGAATGTCGCGCCCGGCTGAAACCTTCGAAACATCCCGTGGATCGTTATGCACGAACAGGTTGCCGGTGGAGTAGATCGTGTCCTTGGTGGTGCCGACCCCGTCCTTGGCAGACGTCGTCGGACTGCCCAGGTTGGTGCCGGACGCCACGATGTCGCGACCGGCCAGCATCCACACCGGGCCGGCAGCTTCGTACCAGGTACGCAGCGAATCACTCGCCCGCAGGGTCTCGCCGCTGCGCACGCCGACCAGATCGCCGGTCAACGCATAGAAGCGCGCAGGCCCCTGCACGTCATTCAGACCCGAATAGGTGTTACTGCCGAACGCGAACAACGGGTAACGCCTGTTGGCATCGGCCGCGACGCCATCGCTGCCGCTGTTGCTGATGAACGGAGTTTGCGACTTGTTGCTGGCAAACCCGTTGAACGCCGGGGCGAACGGTGTGGCAATCGCCAACGGGCTGGCACCGGACTGGTTGATCGCATAGCCGCCGGCATAAATCGAATCACCGGCCAGCAACTCGAGCTGACCGGCAGTCGAAGGTGCCAACAGCAGCGAATAACCCATCGCCGGCGCTTCATTGCCCACCCCGTAGGTGGCCGACGACCCGGCATAGATCGAACCTTGTGCGGCCACCGCACGCAGTATCGACGGGTAGACGAAACGGCTGTCGGTGGGCGACGTGTTGTGACCGGTGAGTGGCCCGTTGGTATCGGTTTCGGCCAATTGCGTGCTCGGCGTGAGGTTGCCCCCGGCCGAGAACAGATCGATGGCCGTGTGCGCAGTCCACAGCGAGAAACCGCTGAGGAGCCCGCCCTTGCTGACCGTGCCGTCGCTGTCGAACAGCGGCGTGGCGTTCTGCAACTGCACCCGGCCCGGGTCCACCGCGCCCCCCAGCACCAGGTCACCCCGGGTGTTGATGCGCATGCCCGAGTCACCGGGTATCAGCACCAGGCCACCGGAAGCATTGCTGCTGGTCGAGGTAAACGGATCGGCCGCGCGGGTTTCACGGGCATCGTGAACTGACTTGTTCGCGCCGTATTGCAGGTTGATCCCGCCCACCGCGCTGCCGGTCAATTGCGCAGCGCCGCGCAGATTGATCAGGGCGCCTTGCAGGTCGTGCTTCGGCTGACTGGTACCCAGCGCACCCGCCCGGGCCTGCAGTGACGGATTGAGCGTGCCGCCGATACGAATATCCATGTCGCCGCCACCGGTCAACTCCAGACGGCCATCGCTGCCGACCCGGCCGGTGCTGCCCACGGCGACAATCAGCCCCTGACTGCGCAGATTGACCCGGGAATCGCCCAGCGGTCTGAGCATGCCGCCATCGTCACCGACGCGCAGGCTGATGTTGCCGCCACCCAGCGTGCCGAAACCGGTGAATCCCACCAGGTATGGCGCGGCGTCGGCGCCTTCATCCGGCAGCGGTTGACTGGCGTAGCTGCCGAAGTTGATCCACCACGCGGTCGGCACATCGCTGCTGCCGGTGCCCTGACGCCACAGCCAGTTACCCACGGCCACGCTCGACTGCTGCTCCCGGTAAGTGCCACCGGTAGCGGTCTCCCGACGCCCCAGGCTGTCACCGGAAACAGAACCGCCAGCGCTGACCGTCAGGTTGCCGCCCATTTGCGGGTACCAGGCCTGATAAAGGCTTTCGGTGCCGCCGTTGACCCACTTCTCGGAGTCAGCACCAGCGCTGCCCAGCACTGATCCGTCGTCCGACAGGCGTCCGCGCACTTGATTGAAACGTGCATCGACATCGCTCGACTGCGTACCGGCGGTGTACACGCCAAACGGCGAATTCATGCTCAGGTTACCCGCCGCCAACAGGTCCAGATCCCCGGTGCCGGTGCGCAGCACACTGAACATCTGGCTGTGGATCCGCGCACTGGTCGCCGGATTGCTCTCGACACAGACTTCCGGATAACTGTCGCACAGGGCCAAATACTCTTCGGGAATCGGCGCGTAATCCTGGAACCCGAACATATTGCCCGGCGCCCAGGTCCAGCGCGCCATCGGTGCACAGGCTCCGGGGTCGATGTCGCACAGCACCAGATACTCTTCAGGCACCGGTTCAAAGGCCGGAAAGCCGTACTGATTGGTCTCCGACCACACCGGTTTCGGATTGCCCTGCGTCACCTTGGCGCCGTAATGAGTGTCCGCCAGACGCAGGTTGCCTTCGCGGGTCAGCGGCTGCACCGCACGGTTATCCGCCGCACCCAAATCCGCGCCCGCCACCACGCGCATCGACCACGACGAGCTGCCCGCCGGCAACATGCTTGCCAACGCCCAGTTCGCGCCCTGGCGTGTCCCGGCCAACGGACGCAGTTCGACAAAGGCAGCGCCGTCAGCCAGGACCACGTTGGTCATGGACGGAATCAACGAGCCGCGCAACAGCGCCAGCGAACCGCGCAACAGCAGGTTTTTGTTGCTGCCGGTATCGGCGTCGAACGCCCCCGGCAGCGGTACACCTTTTGGCCAGTTAATCGCCTGCAAGGCGGTATTACGGTTCAAACGAATGCCGGCGCCCAGACGGCTGTTGGCGGGCAAGGTCAGGTTTTCGCTGAGCAGCGTTCCGGCGGCGTACAACAGATTGCCCGATGCGTCGTGCACGGAACCCGCCAACACGGTGCCGGCATTGAAGGTATAAGGCGCGGCCAGTTGCACCTCAACCGGCAACAGCGTGCCGCTGACCAGCGTGGTGGCCTGGATCGGCAAGTCGTAGTTCAGCGTGGTACCCGACGGGAACTGCGTACCCTCAGCCAGCGTCACGCCGGTGCCCGGCACAATCAGGTCGCCCCCGAACGGTTGCACGCCCGGCAACAGTTTCCAGCCGGCATCGTCAGCGGTTTCCGGTGGCGGCGCGAAGCCGTCGTTGAGGCTGCCGTAGATATCGAGATTACCGCCGGCGCGAATCACCAGACTGCCGGACTCGCCCGAGCCGTAGACGCCGGCGACTTTCTGCGTGTGCGGGTTGAGGCTGGCATAGCGGTAACGGGACAGATCGATGTCGCCCTCCACCACCAGATCGCCATCGGCGGTTTTACTGGCGATCTCGACCCCGGGACGCAGATGGAACGCATCGGCGTAAGTGGCATTGTTCAGCCCCGCCAGTTTGCGTTGCAGCAGATCAGTGTTGCCCAGCGCGGCATTGATGAACGTAGTGCTGTCGCCATCGATACGCTCGAACAGGGCCTGATCGATCACTTGATAAGGCCGACCGCTGACTGCCGGATCGAGCCCATCGCGAGCATCGGTGTAACGTCGCATGCCATTGAGGCCGATCGAACGCGCGCCCTGAATAGTCAGGGTGCCGCTGGCATCAATGGCAATGTCGCCGACACCCAGGCGCGGTGCGTTCAGTTCCAGCGTGCCACGCAGCATCTGGTCATGCTGCCCCGCCAGATACCCCGGTACCGCATCGGTACCATGACGCAGGTCGATGCGTGCGCCGGAAGCCAGGGTCAACACGCCGTCACCGGAGTTGAGTTCGACCATCGCGCGGTTCGGCGCATCAATGATCTTGCCGTAACTGTCGACGCGCAACACGCGGCCATGGGCGTCGAGCACACTGTTGCCGGCCAGGGTCAGACCGTCCCTGGCCGACAGCCGAATGCTGCCGACACGCTCGCCACTGGCATCGATCAGACCACCGACCGTCAGCTTGCCGGCGTCCACCGATACATTGACCTCGCTCGCCTTCATGCCGTCGCCAATAAACAGATCACCTTGTTTGAGCTGCAAGCTGCGACTGCCGAAAACCTGACCGGCATTCAGACGCTGATTGAGGGCGGCGAACTGTTCACTCGCGTCTGCGCCCAGACGCTGGGCGCGAATCTCCACGCCACCGGACTTGTACGGCACGAGCGTGCCGCCAGCGTCGTAATAGCCGCTGCTGCCACCGCGAATTTCACCCTGCAAGTCGACGATGCCCGCCGCGCTCGCCAACGCGACCGCACTGAGGTTGCCGGCCTGATTGTTTTTCGCCGACAGGTCGATGCGCGAACCGGGCGCCTGGCGGATATTGCCACTTTGGCTCAACAGCGACACGTCGCCGCCCCAGCTGTACTTGCTGACATCGTTGAACGGCAAGGTGCGCCCGGCGAGGTCCAGCTGCGCGCCGTTGGCGAGGGTCAGATCGTGCTCGGCCGTGACCGCCAGTTTGCCGCTGGCCAGCGCGATACGACTGTCGAGCACAATGCGCTCGGCTTGCAGATTCAACTCGGCGCCCAGGGCATCCGCCGCGGCAGAATTGCCGGCGCCAGTGCCGCTGAGCGTCAGGTTGTTACCAGCCTTGAGCAGGTTGACCGACGCCGCTTCGCCGGTAAGCAACGGCGTACGCAGATTGAGGTTGCCGCCGCTGTAGAGGTAGCCCTTGAGCGGATCGTAAGCGCCCTGTTCCTGATATACCGCCAGACTGCCCTTGTGGTTGGCGGTAATGCGTTCGCTCGCCGTCAGGTTGACGTTGGCAAACCCCAGCGCCAGACGGGCGTTGTGATCCAGCCCGTTCGGTTGCGGCATCGGGCCGTAACCCAGTTCGATACGTTGAGCCTGAATCTCCAGCGTGCCGCTGCCGGTGCCGGCACCACCGGCGATCACACTGCCCGGATCCTGAGTCGCGCCGTTCCAGATCAGGTTGGCGGTACGGATGGTCGCCACATCATTGGCATTGCCCGCCCCGTAAATCGCCGGGGTGGCGAGCACCAGATTCTGCAATTTGCTCTGTCCGGTCTGCGGATCCAGGGTGTCGAGGGTCACGCTGCCGTACAGATTGAAGGCATCGCGGGTGGTCAGGCTCAGGGTTTCCAGAGCGGGCGCACCGTATTGGCTATCACCGCGCATCAGGCGATCCAGCACGTTCTGGTTCAAGGTCAGCCCGGCCGGCACCCGGTTACCCGCAGCGGCCAGCGCTTCGGCACTGCCGGCGTTCACCGCACCGACGGCCAGCGCCAGGTGACGCGTGCCGAAGCGCACCGCTTCGCCGAGTTCGAACTGTCGGTCGGTGGCGGCGGTAATACTGCCGTTGGAATAGAGCTGGGTCGGGCTGCTGCACAGCCCCGTCGAGCAGACGCCGATGCGGATGTCGCCAGCGGCGAAAGCATTGCTGCCCGCCTCGGGAGCGAGCACGTTGGTCCAGCCGTTGGACATCACCAACAGGCTCGCGGCACCGGGCTGATAGATGTAGCCGGCCGTCGAGTCGTAAGCGACGTTGCCGCGCCCCAGCGTGTTGATACCGGCACCGGCTTCGATGGTGATCGCGCCCTGCGCGGAGTTGGTGCGCAACAAGACTTCCGGTGCCGAAAGAACGGCCCCCTGACGCAACACGATGTCGCTGGTGTCGCCAGTGAAGTTGATGATGTTGCCGGCGGTGTTGTAGTTCACCGTCGGCAACGCACCGAGGGTCAAGCGTGCGGCGCCCAACTGGTTGAGGGTGTCGGCGTACAGCGAAATGCCGTCGAAATCCTGGGTCGGTGCCTGACCGGCCCCGAGGATTTCGAAGCGGGTGCGGGCGTTACCACTGCGCACCGCCGCCGTGCCGACCAGCCCTCCCTCGACAGCATTGAATTGCGCGCGCCCGTTGAACTGCAAGGCGATGTCCTGCTCGCCACCGGCCACCAGACGCAAGTCCAGCGTTTTGCCGTCCATGGGGGCCAGCGCGCGTGGTACGCCGCGGCGTGCCGCATCGCTCTGGATGAACTGGGTGAAACTGGTTTCGTTGTATTGCGAGTAACGACGCAACACGTCGGCGGAGGTCAGGATGACTTGACTGGCGAGGCTGTCGCGCAAACCGGTGTTGGCGATCGACAGCTGCCCGCTGCTGGTCCATGAACCATTGCGCAGCGCCAACGCCGCTCCTGGTGCTGCCGCCGTCGCCTGGCCATTGACCTCGACCCGGAACGCGCCGGGCAAAAGGGCAAAGGTCGAAGGCAGCAGCGTATAGGTGCCAGCGGCCAACCCCGGGACACCGGCACCGAGCGTGATTTGCTGGCCGATACGCGGATCAACCGCGCCGCCTTCGGCGAGCATCGGTGCGTAAATGCTTTGATTGCCCGGCACGATGGCGTACACCGGATTGCTCGCCAGCCCCGGCAGGCTGAACGTGCCGTCGGTGGCGTTGCGCACCAGCGGGTTGAACCGGGCATCGGTGGAACCGCCGCGTCCGGACACGAAACCGGCGCCACGCAGGTCACCACCCCCCGACAGATCAAGCAACGCGCCAGGCTGCACATCGATCAATTGCGAGCGCATCGACACACCAGCGGTCTCGCCAGTGATGCCGTTCAACTCCACAGACTTGCCGTCATAGCGATAGTCGATGCCGTCGGTGGTGCCGCCATAAGGCATGACCAGTCCGGCGCCACTGACCGAGGTCACACTGCCGGGTAACAAGCGAACTTCGCGGGTGGTCGTCAGCAAATCGTCGCCCAGGGTGATCATGCCGAGCGGCGCACGAAGCACGCCGCCCTGCTCGATGTAAGCGGCTGACAGTTCCAGCCTGCCAAACACCGAATACGGCATCGCTGCCGGTGCCGCGCCGTGGCCGCTGATGCGCAAGGTGTGTTGGGAAACCGGGACGGCGCCCTGATAACCGACGCGCACCTCGGCCTGAACACCACTGGCGGGATAGATCTGCGCGGCGCTCAGGTTCAAGTCGCCCGGGGTCCACAACCGCGACTTCTGCGCGCCATCGGTCGGTGCCAGGAAACGCAGATCGCCACGGCTGTCGAGACTCACCTGCCCGAACGCCCGACGGCTGTATTCAGCGGCCGGCGCCTTGAGTTGCAGAATCGAACCCTGAGTACCGAACGACAGGCCATTGCCCAGATCCAGCATGTCGGCCGAGGCGTTGAACTGCGCCTGCGACAACTGCGTGGTCGGGTTATTCGTCAAGCGTGGCCGAATCGCACCGACGATGCCGTAGTAGCTGCCAACACCGGACAAGCGCAGATACGGTGCGCTCACGTCGACACGCGCAGTGTCCTTCGCCGATTCAGCCAGCGACAGCGCACCGGCGTACAGGCTCAGACTCTGGTTCATGTGCAAGTTGACGTCGCCATCGAATGACAGCAAACCGTTGCTCAACAGGCTCAGATTATCGAAGCCGCCAGCCATCAGGCCATCGGCGCTCAAGCGCGCCTGTCCATAGCGCAAGCCAGCGGCGCCCTGCCCCGGTCGCAGATCCGCCGCGAGCCGCTCTTCAGACATGCCTTGGCCGATGATCATCTCCCTCGGCGCTCGTACGCTGTTATCCGCCGAGTCGGCGTACAGCGGCGTTTCCAGAGCGATCTCCAGACGCCCGCCCGCCGCCCCGACGCCACCGGCCGTTGCCCGCAGATCACCGTCGATGAACAGGCCGTTGTAGGAACTCAGGCTGATGCGCCCGCCGTCCGTGGCGACGCGGGTCGGGCCTTGACCGGCGATGTCGAGCAGCGCTTCGCTGCCGGAAGCGTCCAGACGCGCACCTTGGCGCACGATCACGTAGGCATCGGCCGCCGTGGCCGTGGCGAGTTTCGCGTCGATCTCGCCGCCAAGGATGATACTGCCGCCCTTGCCGACCTGACCGTAACGGCGCCCCAACGCATCGACGGCAGTGCTGGCCCGCCCGGCCACGTCGAGCACCGCGTGTTCACCGATCCAGATCGAACGGTTGTGTGCGTTCGGGTCAGCCTTTTGATCGGAGGTGGCCGGTTTGATCGAGCCCAATTGCTGCTGGCGAATGTCGATCGTGCCGCCCCAGGCATTGAGCTCGCCGTCCACGGTGATCTGCCCGGCCCCGCGCAGTTTGATGCTCTGGCCAGGATCGACACTGATGCGCGCGCCGCGGCCAATGGTCAGCGGGCTGTTGGCCGCATCGATCAGGTTGATCAGACTGGCCCCGCCTTGCAGCGTCAGGCTGGCACCGCCGCGCTGCGTCAGGACGCCCTTGGTCGGATTCTCCTGGTACAGCGCCGGCGTCCACAGCTCCAGCGCCGATTGCGGATCGACGCCGCTGGCCAGATTGGGTGCCGAATCCGCATAGCGATAGACCGGCATCGTCACATCAATCGCCGTACCTTCGGCGACGTCCAGGCCATTCAAGCCAATGAGGTTGTAAGCCGAGAAACCCTTGCCGAACAGGTCCGCAGACAGTTGCAGCGTGTTGGTCGCGGGCAACGTATCGGCCTGGCCGATTTGAATCTTGTTGGCCTGCACGGTCAGCGTGCCGCCACCCGTGACGCCATAGCCACGCAGTTCACCCTCCAGGCGTAAATGCGATTGGCCCGGTGCAGAAATCGCACTGGACTCCAGCGTCAGATCGCCGCCCTTGCCGCCCCGGGTCTTGGCGTTGGCGAGCAGCGCGCCGCCCGAAGAAACGTCGAGCAGGCTGTCAGAGGCAATGTCGATATCGCCACTGCTGCGGATCGACAGCAGACCACCGTTGAGAGCGCCAAGGCCGGCGCTGGCGTCGGGATTGGTGCGCAGATTGCTCCACACCCCACGGGTATCGAGGTGTACGCCTGCGGCCACCGCCACTTGCGTGACCTTGTCGGTTTTCGCCGTGAGCCGGGTATCGGTACGCTCGGTGCCGTTGAACTGGTTGAGCACGTTGCCCAGATGCAAGCTGCCGCTGCGCGCACTCAGGTTGGCGTCAACCTGCACATCCGGCGCATACAGGGTGATGTCGCCACCGTTGTCGACACCCAGCGCGCCAGCGACAGCGATCTGGTCCCGGGCCGCGACCTTGAGCGCGCCGAGACGGAAACCGTTGAGCTGATCGTTATCAAGAAACAGCTTGCCCTTGCGCGAGTCCGCCACGGCTCCGGTCAGATCCGGGTCAGTGCCGGTGACTGGGCGCTGGCCGCCAATCTGCACTTGATCAAGCAGGGGATTGAGCGAGTACAACAGGCCACTGGCCGCTGCCACGTAGGCCGGGTCATAGCTGCCGATGATCAGTTGCGCACGACGCGCCAGTGCGTTCTGGCTCTGGTCGTAACCATCGAGTACCGCTTGTGGCGCCTGGTTCTGCCGCTCGCCCTGATACACCTCGCCGAGCATCTGCCCATCGAGCACGGCGTTGGCGGTGGAGATCACCAGTTGCCCGGCGTCGCGTCCCACGGTGTAACCCGATTCGAAACGCGAGCGCGGCGCGATCAGCGGACTGTAGTAATAATGGGTCTGGCCCCAGCGCTCGCTGCTGTCTTCATAACCTTTGTACAGTCCGGTGTAGAGCAGATCCCCCGGGGCACGGGAGACTTCATACAATTTGCCGTCGGCGCCGCGCAGCCAGCTCTGGCGAATCTCGCCGCCCTGCACATCCAGGGTGCCGCCCGACAGATTGATCAACGAGCCCTTCTCGGTGACCACGTCATTGCCGGCAAAACTCACCGTACCGCCCTGGGCCATCCACTCGCCGATGCTGTGACCCTGGGTGCCGAGATAGCCGCCGACTTCAAGCAAGCCACCGGCCGTGTACCAGCGATCCGTGGCATAGCCGTTGGTGCCGGCCGGGACGTACACCAGCTCACGCACATCGACCCAGATGTCGTTGCTGTTGAGCGCGCCCTTCTCGCGGTTGACCGACGCATCGCGCTGCTCGTTGCCCTGCACGTTGATCTTGATGCTGTTGTTTTCCATCGCCACGTTGACGCCAACCGCACCTGACACATCAATCAACGCGCCGTCACGCACCAGGCTGCGGCGCTGTGCGCTGACAGCGACCTGGCCGCCGGTGGCCAGAGTGATCGAGCCGTTCTGGAACTCGACGCTGCCGCCGCTCTGGATCTCGATGCGCGACTGATCGCCACGAATCCGGTTGTTCGCGCTGACGCCGGTCAGGGCGGCGTCATGCTGGCTGTCGAGCGCCGTCAGGTCGCTGCTGTCGAGCATGATCGCCGTCGCGCTGCCCTGCCCCAGCGCGACGCTGCCGCTGCTGTCGGTGCTCGGGTTGCTCAGATGAATCGTGCCGCGTGTCGCCACCGAAGTGCTGGCGAGCAATACGCCGTTCTGCACCACTTCGTGGCCGGTCAGGGTGATGTCGCCGGTGGCGGACTGGATCAGGCCGTTGTTGCTGACCTTGCCCGCAGCAACGCCGGCCTTGAAGCCCGGAATGACTTCGCTGCCGAAGGTCGTGGACAGCGCATTGCCTTCGGTGCCCGAACCCTTGCGAATGTAGAAGCGATCACCGGCGGCCAGCACGGTCTGGCCCTTGGCGGTGCTGATGCTGCCGTCGTTCTGCACTTCGCTGCCGAGCAGCAAGGCATAACCGCCAGCATCGGTGGACGCTGCCGGTTTGTGCGTGGCGATGCTCGCACCGCGTTCCACCAACACCTTGCCGGCGGCCTCGGTGAACGTCGGCTGCGTGCCGTTGCTGTCGAAATACAGGCCACGCTCTCGGAACTGGATGTCGGTGATATTCGCGGCGGCCGCCACCAGATTGCGCACATTGACCTGACTGCTGCCGCTGAACACGATGCCGTTACGGTTGATTAGCATCACCGTGCCGTCACCTTTGATCTGACCTTGAATCTGACTGGCGCGCGCATTCGGATCGTTGACCCGGTTGAGCACGGCCCAGTCCGACTGCTGGGCGAATTCGACGCTGGTGTTACGCCCGACGTTGAAGGTTTCCCAGTTGAGGATGGCCTTGTCGGCAGTCTGCTCGATCTTCACCGTGGTCTTGCCGTCGGCCTGAGTCTGTTGCGGGCCTTTGGCGTTCTGCCAACCTTGCGTAAGGCTGTTATCGACCTTCAGGCCACCCTCGCCCAAGCCATCCGGCACCGTTTGCACAGTGCCAAGCGCCGTGGCACGTCCGGCGGCCTGGGCCGCCTGTTGCGCGGCAATCGCAGCCACGGTGTTGTTCAGGGTCTGGATCGAACGCTGCAACTGCTGACTGGCTTTCTGCTGCTGCGCCAACGGCGGGGTCATTCCCGGCAAACCACCGACGCTCGGACGCGCAGCGGCTGCTTGCTGTGCCGCGCCCTTGGCGGCAAACCAGCCCGAGCTGAACGCCGTCTGCGCCTGCGCACTGCCCGCCACCAGACACAACGCCACGGCGTGTGCCAACGGCTTGAGCAACCACAGCGCCGGCTCCGCGAGTTCACGCTTGAATGACTGGGCGTTGCTACGACGACGGGATGGGCGAGCGAGCATCACTACGAGATCCTTTTGAGTTGCCACACGAGGCCGCAGGCCTGCAAAAACCTGCTGTTACGACATAGGCAGTTGGCGCGGCCCGCGACCGAACGGATGTCACACAAACTTCATGTTGGCGGAGTATTCGCGGGGCGCAGGCGACTTGTGCGGGCAAAAAAAATGGCAGCCCCGAAGGGCCGCCATTCGTGTTGCGGGTTGAATCGAACGTCTTACAAAGGACGACCGATGGTGTTGCAGACGCTGGTGTTGTTGATGTCCAGGTTGTAGCCGGCAGCGTTGCTGACGAACGTTTCGTACACCTTGGTTTTCCAGGCGGCAGGCACGGTCACGAAGCCGTGGTTCTTGACCGCCAGGTCGTTGGTGGTGGTGTTGTAGTGCGTGGTCAGGAAAGCCTTCACGTCGTTGGCCACGGCTGCATCCTTGTAGCACTGACCGACGATGAAGTTGGTGTAGGCCGCCAGCTTGTAACCGATGGCCGGGTTAGCCACCACCGGCGACCAGCGAGTCGGGTCGGCAGCCAGGGCAGCGGTCGAAGGTGGGGTCACCGAGGACAGTGCCAGCGCAACGTTGGCGGAAGTTGGCTGAACGTTGTTGACGCGGGCAACCAGCGCGTTGCTGGTGGCATCTACACCGTCCGGACCGACATAGCCGAGCGAACCGTCAACCGCGGCCACAGCAGGTGCCACGTCAGCAGTGTTGGCGACGCCAACCCAGTTCGATGGCAGGGCGGAACCGGCTGGACGGGCGTTGACGAACGTCGAGTTGGTGGTGAACTTGGTTGGGCAGACAGCGTTCAGGTGACGGGTGAGGATTTCCGAAGTACCGCTGGACACGTTGCGATAAACGATGCGGATCGGGGTGGTGTCAGCAGTGCCCAGCAGGCCGCCCCAAGTGGTGACGGTGCCCGAGAAAGCGTCGCACAGTTGAGCGCTGGTCAGGTTCAGCGCGGTCTGACCGGATTTTTTGTACGGGATGGCAACCGAAGTGGCAACCGATGGCAGCTGGATCAGCGGGCCGTAGGCAGCGCCAAAGTTGGTGTTGTAGGTGCTGATTTCCGAAGCGCTGAGTACCGAGTCGCTACCGGCGAAGTGCACAGTACCGGTAGTGCCGAAGCCAGTGGCGACGTTGGTCAGGAAGGCAGTCTTGCCGGCACCGCTACCCACGGCGGCGTAGCTGAAGTTGGCAGGCAGGATGCTGTCGGCCGAACCTTTGTACAGAGCGGCTGGCAGAGTAGCGCCACCACCGGTAACGGCCATGGCTTGAGCGGAAGCCAGCGCGGCGACGGTCAGGGAAGCTGCGATCAGAGTGCGCTTGAACATGAAGAATCTCCTTTTCAACGATGGTTGTGAACACAGGTTTTCAGGGGTCTTGCATGACACTGGGAGGACTCACCGCCGACCTTCGCAAGCGGGGTCCGTGGTTAAGTCGCACTGAGAAATTCGCAGTTTCCGGTGACAGATAAAGGAAAAAACCTCGGGAGCTGCGCGCTGATTTTCCGGCGGTTTTCTCGGGTGTTTGCGCGGGATTGCGAGGGGTCTGGATTGGGTGTTTGGCTGAAATTGGCTGCAGCCGTTGCGGGGTGGTTGCAGATGACAGAAAGGAGAACCCGAGGATGGGGGAAATGAGGGTCGGGTGATGCTGAAGTCCTGGTA